>OMUM01000035.1 GCA_900314225.1 uncultured bacterium
TTATTTTATATTAAACTACTTTTTTTTAAAAGTGTCCAAAATGGGGTTCACTTCATTTAAACAACTTTATTTTTTATTGATATAATTCTTTCTTTATTAATTCTAGATTACTATTCATAATGGTTTTATAATTTTCTTTATTATTTCGTTCTGCATCAGAAATGTTGTCTAATTTATGTAATTCTAATTTTTTTATATCAGAATATTCGTCTAATAATTTTTTAGCATTTTCATTAACTTTTTCACCTTTAAATAACATAATATAACTAACACTTTTATCTTCGATTAAGTTTCTTGCATCACTCAAAGTTTTCTCACTAGCATCACTATCTATACATATAACTGTTAAGCCAAATTTTTCTAGATATTTAAGAGCAGAATCAGCAACAATTATTGTTTTATTATTAGTATTATCAGCAGCAAGTCTATAATCAGCATCTAATTCAGATAATTCTATTTTTAGTTTATCATAAGCTTCATCAACGTCTTTCTTTAGATAAGTACTACTAATATATTCTTCTAAGCCTATTCTAACATTTTGACTCATCATAAGTAATGAACTAGGATTTAGCCACATTTCTTCAGGAGAATAATCTGTTTCTAAAACATAAGCTGTATCAATAATCTTTAGATTAGGATTCATATCTAGTAAATCAATTGCTAAATTCCTTTCTTTCTCAATTAGACCATTATATATAAATAAATCTTTTTTAGAATAATCTTCTTTTTGTTTTTTACTTATTTTGTAATTTGCTATATCAACACCATCTGGATATATGGATGTTATAGTTGAATGATCACCATATAATTTTTTTGTAATATATTCATTGGGATAGTTTGTAACAATAATATCAATATTATCCATACTATCATTTGAACATCCTGTAGTTAAAATTGAAATTGATAGAAAAAGTATTATAATTAGAAATATTTTTTTTATTTTCATTTTTTCTCCTTTCTTATTGGTACTGGATCAATACCACTACCTCCTAGAGGATTGCAACGCAAAACTCTTTTTATTGCTAAAAAGCCACCATAAATAGTACCATATTCATTTATACATTCTTTAGCATATTCTGAACAAGTTGGAATATATCTACACATAGCATGGCTTTTAAGTGGCATTTTTTGATATAAATTAATGATAGAAATAATAATTTTTTTCATATCATCACCAAAATTATTTTACTATTAATTTCTTCGTTTTACAATATACAATTTATATTTGAATAAATTTTATACCTATGATAAAATTTAGATAATAGGAGGAAATTATAATGAATATAAAGAATATTGTGACAAATTTTTTTGGAAAAGATAATATAGAAGAACAGAAAGAAATTGCTATTAATAAATATTCTAAAGATATTGACACAATTATCTATATATTTAAAAATCTAGGTTTATTAGATAAAAATAATATTTTAAATAATGCTAAGGATGAAGAAAAAGAAGCAGTAAAAAAAATATTAGGAGCTCTAGATTTATCTTATGATGATAATGAAATTAATTTTCTAAAGGAATTAAATCTTGAAAATAATTTTGGATATGGTGATGAATTTTTAGAAAAAATTAGAAATGATTTATATTCCGTAGTTAGAGAAAATTATAATAAATCTTCTGATGAAGTTAATAGTTTATTAATTAAGAAAGCTAATATATATTTGAATAATTATAAGTCTTATTTATCTGATTTGGCAGAATCTTTAAAATATATTAAAGATTCTCATTTGAATAGTGAAAATGATTTATTGAAATTAAAGGACTTTTTATTTACAAAGCTTAAAAATGAAAAATTAGGCTATTCCATAGATTTAGGTAGTAAAATAAGAGAAATGACAGATAATTTAATGAATTTAGATTATGGTGGTTATGGAAAGAATGTAATAGATAAGTTTGTTATGGATGCTAATAAAGTTATTAGTGATGGAAAAAATCAAGGAAAAAGATCTATAGAATTATATAACTATATTAAAGATAATTTATATGGTTCATTAAAAAATCAGTATAAAGTTGATTTAAATTTTTTAAAAAAGAGAATTGATTTTTTAAATAGTAAAAAAGATATAAATAGTGAAGAAAAGGAATATAGAAAGCAAGAATTAATTTTAGATTTTAATATACATCATGGTCATGTGATTAATCCTGAAGAGACACTTAATAAGTTTGCTGATAAATTTAGTAAAGAATTTTCAAAAAATAGTCAAGAATATGGTAGTAATTTTTTAGAAAAGTTTAAGTCTGAAGCAGAGAATATTTTAAATACTACATATGAGCAAAATGTTGATAATAATAATATTGTTAAAACGATTAAAATCATTCTTTTATATAATAGATATCAGGATAAATATTTTAATGAAGAAAAGCAGTTGGATGAATATATTTCAAATATTGATAATTCAACTCTTCCAGATTATATTAAAAATAAGCAGATTGTTGGTCTAAAAGCATATTGGCAAAGAAAAATGACTTGTAATGATTCTTTTGATACTAGATTAAAATATATGATTGATACTTTAAAAGAATTAAAGTGGAATAAAGAGGAAATAGATGACTTTGAAAAAGACGCTCTATCTAAATTAGAAAATTGTGATAATGATACTGAGAAACTTAAATTATTAGATAAGTTATATATTGATTTGTTAACTGATACGAGAGAGAAATTAGATACTTATATTGAAATTATGACAATGAGTTTAGCATCATTACCTAATGGTGGCTATGGCTTTGATGCTTTAAATGAATTTAAAACTTTGGCTACTAAAATAACTACTGATTTTAATAATTTTGATGATAAAAAAAGAGTTCTTACTAACCAATATAATTATTATAAAAAAGAATATTTACATAATTTAGATGTTCTTAAGGAATGGATTAATGAAAGATTAAGAGAATATAAGGGTGCGGACAAAGATGATTATCATGAAAAGCTATCTGCTGAGGCTAAAAAAATGTTATCTCTTTCTCCAACAATGTTTGCTGAGTACATTGCTGCTGATAGTAATAAAAAGAAAAAGGAATATGAAGATTATAATTTAAATGTTATTTTGAATTATTTGGCGGAAAATGAATTAAAATTAACTAAAGATAAGGACTTATATAAAGAGAGACTTTCTGCAATAGAAAATGGTGAAATTCCATATGATGATACAGAAATAGATAATGCTAGAGATAAATTATATCAAGCTGTTTTTGAAGATAATACTCAGAAAAAAAGAAGACTTAAAACAGTTGAAGGATTTATTGATGGTACATTATTTACTCAATTGACAAAGGCGGAAGAGTCTATTTCAAAAAAGAGATAAAATATAACTTTATGAGTTATATTTTTTTTGTTATAATGTTTTTGGTGATAAAATGGAAGAATTATTTGAAAGATTAAATATACATCCTAAAGATATTAGTTTATATAAAACAGCTTTTTCGCATAGTTCTTATGCTAATGAACATAAGGTTAAGCAAGATTATGAAAGATTGGAATTTTTAGGAGATGCAGTTTTAGATTTGGTGGTTGCTGATTATTTATATAATCATTATCGTGAAGATGAAGGTGAAATGACTAAAGTTAGAGCAAGTTATGTTTGTGAAAATGCTAATTATCAATATTCAACTGATTTAGGATTATCTAAATATATTTTAGTTGGTCATGGTGAACAAAAAGATGGTGGTAAATTTAAAAAAGCTATCGTTGCTGATATATTTGAGGCACTTATGGGAGCAATTTATATTGATTTAGGTTATGCAACAGTTAGACAAGTTATTTTAAATATTGTTGTACCTTATATTGAAAATAAAAATATTACATTTTTCAGTGATTATAAAAGTAGTTTACAAGAATATGTTCAAACTGAACAAAAAAGTTTAGATTATAGACTAATTGGAGAAGAAGGACCAGCCCATGATAAGAAATTTACAATTGAAGTTGTTATTGATAACATCGTATATGGTATTGGAATAGGTTCTTCAAAGAAAGATGCAGAACAAGAAGCCGCCAAGAAAGCTTTAGAAAAATTGGCAGTAAAAATTTAATTTATTGACATTCTAGTATTTTAATATAAAAGATAAAGTTATTAATTTATTGAGATTTAATTTAGTAATCAAATTTAATTGATTACTTTATTTTTTTTATAAAAGGTGATATAA
>OMUM01000003.1 GCA_900314225.1 uncultured bacterium
TTTTTCTAGTTATAATTATTATTTCATTTATTACTGGACTTATTTTAAATATTGTTGAAAATAAACATAAAAAGAAAAAAACTAAAGAAACTATTAAGATTTTAAAAGAGGAAAAAGATTACAATGAAATAAATCCAACTAATCATAAAAATTATGATGACGATAAGTTTTCAAAAACCATTAGTTTTACAACTCCAGTTATAATTTCTAGTACAGTTATAAATACTAAAGAATCAAATAATAATAATAAAAATCTTATTACAAGTGATTTAATATGATTAGATTTATTAAATATATTTTAAAAACTACTGGTAATGGATTCTACTTTATTTGTTCTACAATATCAAAAGGCTTTTTCTATTATTTCTATGCCATCAGTTCCTTTATTTCTTTGATATTTAATAGTTTAAAAAAACTCTTTAAGAAACTACAGTCAGATCCTTCAGCAAGCTTTGCTATTATATTTTTGTTTATCTTAGGAGTATTTAGTTATACTTATATTTATACCCCTGATAACACAATGGTAAAAGTAAGTATTGAAGATAATACTAGAAAAAGTACTACTGCTCCATCAAAAACAGTTGAAGAAAAAAAAGAAAATCCCATTGAAACCAATTTATTTAGAATATATGGAAAAACTAATATTGATTCTATTAATTTTAATGAATTAAGAAAAACTAATGATCAAGTTGTAGCATGGTTAATAGTAGATGGAACAAATATTAATTATCCTATTGTTAAAACAGATAATAATGACTATTACTTAAATCATAATATAAAAAAAAGTAAAGACTCTAATGGTTGGACTTTTATGGATTATAGAAATAATATTAATTTAATTGATAATAATACAATCTTTTATGGACATAATTTAATTAATAAAACTTCTTTTGGAAGTATTTCGAGAGTCTTTTCTAAAAAATGGTTTGATAGTTCAAATCATAATATAATTGTTGTAAATGATAATGGAAAATATATATATAAAATATTTTCTATATATTATAGTGAACCAGTAACTGATTATTTACAAACAAATTTTTATGATTCTGATGAATATCTAACTTTTTTAATAAATATTAAGAATAAAAGTAAATTTGATTTTGCAGAAAGAGTTTCAAGTAATGATAAAATAATTACTTTATCTACTTGTACTGATGATAATAAAGGTAGAAAAGTGGTACATGCAAAATTAATAAGTTAAAAAAACAGAGTGAAATAAATAAACAAACTCTGTTTTAATTTTGAGTAGAAATTTCTATTATTTTGTTCATATCATCGTCTTTGGCTATTATATTTTTATGAGTTTCATGACACTTTAAACATTTATATACTATTTTATATGTATCTTTATATTTCTCAATACCAATAGGTTCTAATAACCCTTTACAAGGATTACTCCTATCACCAGGATTAATATCAACATGTAGAGAATATAAACAATAAGGACAGTGATCCCTAGATGTATAACCTAAAGGTAATACTTTTTTTCCACAATTTTTACAAATAAATCCTTCATCTAATTCTTTAAACTTTTTCATAAACATTATAATCAATTTTATAGAATACTTATCTTTTTAATTGATTCCTTTCTATATATTAATAATTTATATATTAAACTATTTATTAATAGCATTTTATCATATATAATGTGTTACTACATAATTTTAAATATAAAACAAACATGACATAGGAAGAATATCTAAATAGTGATTATAATAAAATAACTGATACTAATACAATAACTTATGATAATAAACAATTAAATGTCAAAGATTATCGTGAAAAACTTAAGGAAAAATATAGTAAAAATTATAATGACACCTACAAAAACTAAAATCCTATTTATTTGGAAATGATTTCAATGATAGTTTTAATTATACTCCAAATACACTATATTCATCAGATACCTATGATGAAGAATCTGACCCTAATCAAGAATTAGATTCAAAAATAATAGATTTAAGTCATGGTTGTTATTATTATGATAGTAGTAGAGACAAGTAATAAACAATATATTTTATATTCATTAAAGACATTTTAAATAAAATTTGATACAATCTTATTAGGTTGTGATAATATGAATATAGAATTTAAGATTAATGATTTTGAAGGACCATTAGATTTACTTTTACATCTTATTAAAGAAAGTAAAATGGATATTATGAATATAGAGATTTCTTCTATTACAGATCAATATATTGCTTTTTTAAATAAACAAGAAGAAATGAATCTAGAAGTAAGCTCAGAATATTTACTTTTAGCAAGTGAATTATTAGAAATTAAATCTCGAATGTTACTTCCAAATGAAAAAGTAGAAAGTGAAGAGCAAGAAGAAATTGATCCTAGAGAAGAATTAGTTAATAGACTATTAGAATATCAAGCATATAAAGATATTACTAAAGTATTACATGAAAAAGAAGCTTTAAGAAAAGATATTTATACTAAGTCACCAGAAAATATTAAAAATTATATAGATGAAGAAAAAGTAATAAATTCTAATGTTTCATTAGATGATTTAATAAGTGCATTTCAAAAATATTATCAAAGAAAAATAGATAATAAACCTTTAAAAACTAAGATTACAGTTAATGAAATAAGTGTTTCCTCAAGACGACATGATATTAAAAGACTATTAAAAAGTAGAAAGAAAATGTCATTCTTTGAACTTTTTCCAGTCTTGAATAAAGAGTATGTAGTCGCAACTTTTTTGGCAGTTTTGGAAATGGTAAAAGAACAAGAAATTACTATTACTCAGGATAAAGCTTTTTCTGATATTATATGTGAGGTGGTTTAGTTTGAATAAAGCAGTTTTAGAAGGTCTTTTATTTGTAGTAGGTGAAGATGGATTAACCATAGATCAGATAAAAGATGTATTAGATATAGATGAAGAAGCAGCTAAAAAGTTGATTAAAGAATTAAAACATGATTATGAAGATGAATCAAGAGGACTTAGAATAGATTTTTTAGGTAATAGATTCAAACTTACTACAAAATATGAGCATAGAAAGTATTATCAAAAACTAATTGAAAATCCAGAAACTAACTTTTTATCTCAAGCAGCTCTTGAAACACTTGCAATCATTGCTTACAATGAGCCAATTACCAGAGTACAAATAGATACATTAAGAGGAGTTGGTTCCATCTCAATTATCAGAAAATTAGTTGCAAAAGGATTTATTAAAGAAAGTGGAAGAAGTAATTTACCAGGTAGGCCAATACTTTATGAGACCACCCATGAATTTTTAGATTACTTTGGACTTTCTGATATCAGAGATTTACCAAAAATTGATGATATTATTCAAGAGTCAAATGAAAATGAAGAAGATAATTCTGATTTATATACTTCCAAGTATACCGAAAAATAAAATCTATAAAATAATAAAGATATAGGAAATTTTATTTTGCACATAATGATAAAATATGCTATACTCTTTATGAATTGCTTCTATGGCGGAATTGGTAGACGCACAGCACTCAAAATGCTGCGAACTATGTTCATATCGGTTCGACTCCGATTAGAAGCACCAATTTAAATATAAGGCTTCAAGCCTTTTTTTTTGCTTTTTTTTCTTATCTATGATATAATAAGCGCAATTATTTAAAAGGGGGATTTTATATGAATGATATTATGTTTGCAGGAACACTTTTTGATAAAGAAATATTTGAATATTGCTTATTATCATTTAAAAAGGCATTTAGTAAAACTAGTGTTTCAATCGAAAATGCTTTTAAAGAGTTTGAAGATACAAAGTCAAAGATAGAATCAATGAAAAATTTAAAGGCTAATATATATTATAAATTACTAAGTAGAGAAGAAAGAAATGAAATAGATGATACTATCTATAGAATGGTATGTTTTATTGGATATCAATATGGTATGTATAATATTGATATACATAACATGTCAAATGCTGAAATAAAAAAACTATATATACAATTTTTTTCAATTAATAAAAATGAAGAATATCAATTAAATTTTGATAATGATATTTTATATTTTATAAAATTCAATAAAGATGGTAAATTTGATGCTCATGAAACATTTAAAAATATATCAATTTTATTTCCATTAGAATTTCAGCTTCGTGATGGTGAAAGAAAAGCTTATTCAATGCAAAAGGATAATATGGATGCATTTGACTATGCTAGCAATATAAATAGGAATTTGAATATCCAAGAAATAATTGAAACGAATAATTTAGTAGTTAATAGTGATCCAAACAAGGAAACAGGCTTTAAAAAAGTTAATAACTATATTATAGGTGGAAAATTTAAAACTTGTGATAAAACTTGTGTTCCAACAGAAATGGAAAAATTAATATATGATTATGAAAAAAATTTTGGAGATGGCGAGTTACCTAATATAGATGAAACAGGTATAACTACTGAAGAAAGAAACAAAAGAATAGGAAGATATTTCATTAGAGAAGCAAAATTTCATATTAGATTTGAAAGAATTCATCCATTCAGTGATGGAAATGGAAGAACCGGAAGAATTATAATGAATCATAACTTAATGCAACATGATTTGCCACCAGTTGTTTTTACTGAGTTTGATAAAGAAAAGTATAAAAAATGTATTGCTGAAAATGATTATACAGAACTAGCAGATATAATGTTAAGAAGTTCTTCACAAACATTTTCATTCTGGGAATCAATCCAAAAAACAGGTATTAAACCAAAAAACAAAGTTTTAAAAGTATCAAATTCATCATTATCAACTGTTGAATAGATAAATATTAATATTTAAAGTTCATTTTAAATGAACTTTTTTTGTGTGCCGTGCATGGCATATATCTAGTTGGTGAAAGTCCAATACACGCGTAGGTATCAACGAAATGTTAGAAAAACACAAAGCATTAATGGTGACATTAGGGCCAAAGGAAGTATGAAACAAAATCGAGGGCCAACGAACAGAAATTTACTCTATTCGATTAATTATAAATAAATTAAAAATAAGCTATTAATTTATATCAATTGTAATATTACATTTTTAATTTATAATAATTTAATTTTTGTGTTGAAAATTAAATTCAAATGTGTTAAATTTAATATAGACATAGTAGGAAGGGTTGATTTGATTAAAATATGTGAAAATAGTATATAAAAGTGGTGAATATTATGAATAAAGAAGTCGAAGTTAAGGCACAAACAGTTTATAAAAAGAAACTTTTTAAAAAAATAATTTTTATAGTTTTTCTTTTACTTATGATTCTTGTTTCTATTATTTATTTATTCTTATATATTGTTTACCAAGGTGGAAGAT
>OMUM01000011.1 GCA_900314225.1 uncultured bacterium
TGTAATATTTCTTTACCATTAAATTGCAAAAAAGCATTCAATTTTTCTACCCAATCTTTCATAGACATTGCATTATGATTTTCTGCTTGGAATTCTGCATAGTCTAAATACATAGTTACAATTCTATTCAAATCTTTTAATTCTTTTTCATTACTATATTCTTTTTTTGATAAACGAAGATACGATGCTACCTTATATGTCATCTTAATATTACAACTTTCTATAAAATTTTGCAAAGAAGATTTTGTTCTTCTTTTTTTATTTCATTTTCAATTATCCATTTTATATCTTCTATCGATTTATCAATATTAAATATGCCATTACCTACCGGATAATAAACAGGATAAACTTTATATTCGTTTTTATTAATTTGTATTTTGTGACATTTTTTTCTATTTTCAGATACAGATATCTTTTTATTTAAAATAATAGAACTAACTTGGTTTCCAAAAGTAATAATTATTTTTGGTTTAATTATGTTTATTTCTTTGAATAATAAATCAAGATATTTTTTCAACACTTCATCAGGCAATGGTCTTGCATCTATTTGTGTACATTTACCTAAATTAGTAATGAACAATTTATTTTTTTCAATTTCTTCGTAAACATAGTCGCAAAACTCATAATCCCATTCTTTTGGCTTTTTTTCTTGAATTTTATTAAATATTTCTTCACTTAATAAATCAACTTTATAGAACAACTTCCATATGTTTTTAGTTCCTAACCATGGAGACTTTCTACCTTTCCAAGATTTATCACTGGCAATATTTTTTCCTGTAGGATTCATAAATACAAAACATATATCAGGATTTTTTTCACATCCACCATTATATATAGAATCTAATTCCTTAGCACCATATTTAACTTGTAATTCATCATAATCTTTTCTTAAATCTTCTATCTTCAAAATATTCACCTTCTTATAAAAAAGTTTCTTTAAGTAGTTCTTACCCAATTTTCCTTATAATTTTTGTTAATTTTTCATTAAAAATTGTAAAAAGAAATTTAATTAAAAGCCTTATAAAATAAGAGTTTAAAAGAGAGTTTATATAAGTCGTACTTTACCAGTTGATTTGTCTCTTTTGAAACACTTTTTCATTATCTTGATTATTCATTAGAAATCACTTCCTTTTTTCTATAACATTATAACATAATTATTAAATAGAATTTATATCTTCCTTAAAATTAATCTCAATACTTTTATCTTCATGAATAAAAATATTATCAATATATTTTACAATTCTATTTCTTGTTAACTTTTTTATTTCTTTGCTTTCTACTCTTTTTAAATTCATTTGTTTTAATATCTCATCGTATAATTTGTTTTTTTCTATAGAATGATTAGTGCAAAGGCCATTTGTTATATAACTTTTACAATAATAGTAATCTTTATTTTTCCCTTTCTTTATATACATTGACTCGCCACAATCCTTACATTTAAAATAACCAGATAAAATATCTTCTCCATTACTAGTTTTATTTCTTTTAGGTGCTTTTAATAGTTGTTGAACTTTATTAAAAGTATCTTTATCAATAATTGATTTATGATGATTTTCAGTTATCGTCCATTCTGATTCATCATTTAATACTTGATTATGATTTCTATAACTTACATTTCTATATTTATTTTGTATTAAAGTTCCTATATAAGTTTCATTTTTTAAGATTCTATCAACCATTTTAGCTTTCCACTCTCTTGTATTACTTTGTTTAGATTTACCTATATTATTTTCAAATTTATAAGTTGCAGGATTTGGTATATTATTTTCATTTAAATACTCTGCTATTTCTATTTTTGACTTACCAGATAAATACATTTTAAATATATTCCTTATATTGTCAGCTGCTACTTCATCCATTATAAAATAATGATAATCCTTAGGGTCTTTTTTATAACCATATGGTACTGACGAACCTACATGTAATCCTTTTTTCTTATTAATATCAAAAGAATTTTTTACCTTTTTTGAGGTTTCATATGCAATATAATCATTCATTAGATTTGTAATTGGTACATCAATTCTTTCCATAATATTTTTAGTCTTTAAACTATCATAATTATCATTAATAGAAAATACTCTTACATTAAGTGATGGAAAAATATCTTCAATATACTTATTTACTTCTATATGATTACGACCAAGTCTAGATAAATCTTTAACCATTATCATATTAATTTTACCTTGTGTTATATCATCTAATAATTTATTAAATCCTGGTCTATCTAAAGATGTACCACTATAACCATTATCTACATAGAATTCTTTTAATTCACAATCCAATTCAATATTAACAATTATTTTAATTAAGTCCATTTGTCTTTGAATACTATCTGATTCACTATAATCATCATCTCGTGATAATCTAACATAACCACCAACTCTATACTTAGCCATATGAATCACTCCTTTCTATATTATAACATAGAAAAACAGGATTTTACTCCTGTATATATATCGCAATATCTTAATA
>OMUM01000029.1 GCA_900314225.1 uncultured bacterium
ATTATATATAAAATTTTAAAACAGCACAACATTAAATTTTGTTGTTAATTAAAAAGCCGCACTTTTTAATTAATAATGTTAACATTTTATTTAATTAAATAAAATGTTAACATTAGTTACTTGTTGTTCTCCTCCAGCATTAAATTTAATTTGATATTTTAACTCATCAGTACCTAAACCTGATCCTATTTTTAATCTAAATTTCATATTTAAATTAACACTATCACCTATTGGAATAGTTGTTTTATCAACGCTACTACTTACATTACTTAAATTACCAAATGTAGATGAATGGCTTTCACTACTAGTAACATTTGTCCAAACGTAATTACTAGAGTTAGACAATTTAAAGTTTAAATTAAAATCTTGATTATTAGGACTGAATATAGACCAAAAATCGTAAGTCTTTTTAACTGTTAATGTATATGTATTAGTGCTAGTATCATAATTTTCTGAAATATTCCTAAACCTATTTTTAGTACTACCTTTAATTTCAGTATCACTTGAAACATATTCAGATGTAAAATTATCTGATAATTTTGCTCCTGTTCCTTCTTCTTTTTTTACAGGAATAATTGCATCATTCATATTTTTATCTTCAGTATAAATTATTTTCATATTACCAGTTGGTTTTGGTATTACAAATGTTCCATCATTATATGTATATTCATCTTTAGAAAGTAAATTTTCACTTACATATATAGATATTTTATAGTCAGCTACTCCAAGATTTGCTACATAATCTTCTCCATAAACAACATAAGTTGGTAAATTAGTGTTAGTTAAGTTTTCATAAGTTACTGTATATATTTTTTGAAAAGAAAAAGTAATATAAGAATTAAGTATATTATTAGTAATATTACTGGTATCACTATAAGAAAAAGTAATTGTAAAATTTAATTTATCTTTAGAATTAATTGTATCACCAATATTTAATCCTTCTACACTAAAGATAATATTATTATTATCATAAAATTCATTATCAAATTTTGGACCATTATAGCGATATAAATCATCACTATTATTATATAAACTAATAGTATAAGTTATACTTGAAGTACCAGAAGTTCCTAGTTCAATATGTGAAGACATCATTGTCTGATAAAAACTTTTGATAGACGAATTTGCTTCATCAACATTATTTCCTGAATTATATACAACATCAGTTATAAATATACCATCTTGTGATTCCGCTTTAGCAACTCCATCAACTTCCATATTAACAGAGCTAATAGATGCATAAACTATACAAGAAAAAAGAAAGCAAAAAAATACAAAAGAAGAATATAAGACTATTTTATTAACTTTTTTTTTCATAAAATCTCCTTATTTTCTAACTTAATTTTTTTCTTTATGTCACTAACTTTTAAGCCATAGGAATATAATATCTTATTACCACTAGGTATTACAAAATAAGCACCTTTATTATATTTACTCTCTATCATTAAGATTGGTTCTTGAACAGTATCTCTAATTTCTAACATATCTTCAAATGAATCAACTCTTAACACTTGATAATTTTTAAATTGAAACTCATTATTAACTTTTTGAATATAACTACCATATGAATTAAGAATCTTTTTTAATTCACTATTATAGATAGCTTCTGCAGACTTTGTCTTAACAATATAAATATATAATCTAACTATTAATATAATATCAATAATTATCAATAAAATTATAAATATCAGAATATAAAAATAGTTATTTATTTTCTTACAAGCCAATATATTTTCATTACCATCAGCAATGTCATTGCTTTCTTCAATAGAGAAAGTTTTTTTGTTTAAAGGAATCGTAAGTTCAATGCTGCTTTGATTTTTACTATTTTTTTCTAAATCTTCACAAGAACCGTTAACATTTACATTTAAACTAACTACTAAATTAGCATCAACATCTGTTAAATCATATGTTGTAATAAATTTTTTTGCTAAAGCATTATATTTATTATAATCAATATTTATATTTTGAGTAATATTAACAGTATTCTTTCCATTAGATGATTTGTTAATGTCATTTACTAATTTTTCTTCATAGTTATATAGTACTTTTTTTTCTTTAGTATCAACTATATTTAATGAAGCATTAATATTATACTTATAATTATAATTTATATTAGACATATCCATTGATAAATTATAATTATATGTAGTTTTAATATAATCAACTATGTTTGATATATATTGGTTATCTTTACCTAAAAAAGAATTATTAAAAAATGTATTATCTCTTAAATATACTTGGTAATCAACATTACCTTTTTCTTTAAATGAGACATATTCAGTTTTATTATTGTGAAGATAGAATAAACTAAGAACAACTATTACTAAAGTTAATGCTAAAATGAAAAGAGAATTTTTTATTATTTTATTTTTTCTTTTAGTTTCTTCTTCAAATAATTTGTGAACCCTTTTTTTATTCATATCTATACTCCTTTCTAACTAAATAAATCTCTTAACCATAATGTTGGATAACCTAAATATTTAATTTTAAATAATGACTTACCAATTATATCTTTATTTGTAAGTACCCAGTCATCAGCTTGTTGATTAGCATCTCCTTTAGTATAATATCTTATTTTATTATTAATATTTTTTATACTTATAACTCTATGGACATATCTTACTCCATTAACATTAAATATAATAATATCATTCTTTTTTATTTTTTCACCATTATTATAAGTTCGGTAAACAGTTGCATCTCCTTTATTGATTGTTCCAGTCATTGAACCTGATCCTATTACTAATATTCCATATTTAAATCTACATGATACTAGCATTACAACCATGACCATAAATATAACCATAATACTAATAGATACATAATTTACTTTTTCTTTAGCCGCAACATATCTTTTTTTCTCAAAACTATAATCTAAAAATAAATAAATTATATATGGATATAACATTCTAAGAAATGATTGAAAAAATATGTAGATATCGGGAAGTATAGGAACAAAGTACATATATAAAAGAGTTATTAATCTATATATTATTACTGGTTTAGTACCATATCTTAAAGAAATATAATTATAAAGTAAATTGCAAGAAATAGATGCAAAAACAACAAATCC
>OMUM01000056.1 GCA_900314225.1 uncultured bacterium
CAGGCTGTACTTATATCTTTACTACTTACACCAAATAAATTAGAAAAGTTTACCATACATACAATTGCAACAAATGGTGTAATAGCTGCAGGAATTGAGGTTGAAAGAACTTGTTTAATAAAGCTACCAGTTTGTTTCTTTTGATTTTCTTCAAATGTTAATAGAAAAGCTGGGATACCAATAGTGAAAGCTGCTCCTAAGGATACTTGAGTTGGTTCTAGTGGATAGGTAGTGGCAAAAATAATAGAATAAACTGCTAGTAAGAATGAAAATATATTTTTATAAATAAATAGAGTAGCAGATCTTGTAATATTATTGATATTTTTTCTACCTTCATAAACAATATTTTCCATTTTACCAAAGTCAGAATCTAATAGTACTACTTGGGCAACATCTCTTGCTGCATCGGATCCTGTTCCAACAGAAATTGAGCAATCAGCTTCCTTCATGGCTAAAATATCATTGACTCCATCTCCAGTCATCGCAACTTTTAAATTTTCTTCTTTTAAAGCTCTAATAATTTGTCTTTTTTGTTTAGGACTAACTCGTCCAAAGACAATATTATCTTGAACAGCTTTTTTAATTTTTTGATAAGTATCTAAATTTCGACAATCAACATATTTATCAGCATTTTTAATATTAACCATCTTGGCAATAGATGAAGCAGTTTTAGGATTATCTCCAGATATTACTCTAATTTCTACTCCTTGTTCATTAAAATAATTAAATATCTCTTTAGCATTCTTTCTAATTTCATTTTTTAAAGATACAAATAATATAGGAAATGTTTTATTATTTTTAATTTCTACTAAAGATAAAACTCTTTCTCCAGTACTTGCTAAAGTATTTATAAAATTTTCATAACTGGCAAAAGCATCTTTTAATAATATTTCTGGAGCTCCTAACTTATAAGTTAATTTATCATTTATTTTAATATAAGAATATTTATTTTTAGAATTAAAATCTTCTTTTTCTAAATAATTTAATTTTTCATTAGTTCCTTTTTTTAAATAATCTTTTAATGCTTGCATAGTAATATTATTATCTTCAATAGTATTAATATAATTATTTAATATTTGGACATTTTTATCATCTATATCAATTATTTTTTTATTTTTATCATAAATATTTGTAACACTCATTTTATTATTAGTAATAGTTCCAGTTTTATCAACACATAAAACATCTACTCGAGCAAGGGACTCAATACTTTTCATATCATGTAATAGTACTTTCTTTCTAGCAAGACGCATGGCACTTAAAGCAAGAGCAACTGTAGTTAGTAGATATAATCCTTCCGGTATCATACCAATAACTGCTGAAACCATGGATACAACACTTGTTTTATAACTATTACCATTTATAATAAATGATTCTATAAATAAAAGTATTCCAATAGGAATAATACTAATACCAGCAATTTTGACAATATTATCAATTGATGAAATCATCTCGGATTTAGTTTCTTTTATTTTTTTAGAATCTTTCATAATTTTAGCTGAATAAGACTCATCCCCAACAGCAGTTAATTTAATAATTGCTTTACCTGATACACAAAAACTTCCAGACATTAATTTTTCATCTTTAGCTTTTTCTATTTCATCAGCTTCTCCAGTAAGTAATGATTCATTTACTGAAATACTACCAGAGACAACAACCGCATCAGCGGGTATTTGATTGCCAGAAGCAATTACTACATAATCATCAAGTACTAAATCATCAGAATTTACTATTACTTCTTTTCCATCTCTAATTACCGTATATTTCGTTTTATCAAGTAAAGATAACTTATCTAAAGTTAATTTAGATTTAATCTGTTGAACTATACCAATTAAAATATTAATAATAATTATTGGTAAAAAAGATAAATTTCGTAGTGATCCAGCAAATACTAAAAGTATTGATAAGATTAAAAATATTAAGTTAAAATAAGTAAAAATATTCTTATAAATTATATCTTTAATACTATCTTCAGTATCAACCGTTACAATATTAGTCTTATTACTTTTAATTCTTGTCTTTACTTCTTCTGTAGTTAATCCTTTTATTTCTTCATTCATATAGTCATCACCGAACTTATTATATATCAATTATCTATAAAGTTAAAATACAAAATATTTAATTTAATTGGAAATAATTTGACTAGAAGTAATAATAATTTATAATATTAATAGGTGAAGTATATGAATTTAGGTAAGATAAAGAGTGAAGCTAAAAAGAATTTGAAACATAATTATTTTAGAAATTTAATTGTAGTATTTATTTGTACTATATTACTTTCTGGAGTAATAAATTTTTCTACTAAGAATATATTAAGTATAGATTTAACTAATAAAGAAAATGTTAAAACAGTAGATAGTTATAATGTTAAGAGTAATAGTGAGGTCCTAGATGAATTACTTGGTAAGAGTAAGAAAGAAGAGAGGGAGGACGAAGATATTTCTCATAAATATACGAGGGGAGTTTTATCTGTATTTGTTAATGAGGTAGCTTCTACTAGATCTGTTTTGTTTAGTCTATTAAATGGTATTAATATGTTTTTAGGAGGTAATTTATCTGTTGCGATTATAATACTTATTTCAAATATTATATTAATACTATTTAGAGTATTCTTTCTAATGGTTTTAAAGATTGGTAGTAATAGATATTTCTTAGAAGAGCGAAGATATTTAAAAACTAATGTCGATAGATTACTTTTTCCATATAGATCAGGAGAAAATTTTAGATTAGCTATTATTTTATTAATTAAAGATTTAAAATTAATACTTTGGTCATTTACAATAATAGGTTTTCCTATTAAATATTATGAATATTCTATGATATCTTATATTTTAGCAGAAAATCCTAATATAAAAGGTAAAGATGCTTTTAGATTAAGTAAAGAATTAATGAATGGTAATAAATTAAATTTATTTAAATTAGATTTATATTTAATAGGTTGGAAAATACTAGGTTTATTTACTTTTAATTTATTTAATATATTTTATACTAATGTCTATACTGAAGCTTTATATAGTGAATTCTATGCTCATGTAAGAGAAAATAAATATAGAGAGTTATCTAATAAAGAATTACTTAATGATAATAAATTATTTATAAAGAAAAGAGTAGATGAAGAATATCCAGAAGTTATAAAGAAAAAGACTATTACTTTAATAGATTTTAATAAAGATTATAGTCTTAATACTTATATATTATTATTTTTTACTTTTAGTTTTACTGGTTGGTTGTGGGAAGTATTACTACATTTAGTAAATAATGGTGTTTTTGTAAATCGCGGAACTTTATATGGACCTTGGTTACCAATATATGGAATAGGTGGAGTTTCAATACTTTTCTTCTTAAAAAGATTTAGATCTCATCCAATACTTATGTTTTTAACATCAGTTATACTATGTGGTGTTATAGAGTACACCGGGGCTTGGTATTTAGAAACATTTAAACATTTAAAATATTGGGACTATTCAGGATATTTTCTTAATTTAGATGGAAGAATCTGTCTAGAAGGATTAATTGTTTTTGGACTTGGGGGCTGTGGTTTTACTTATATATTTGCTCCAGTACTTGATAATTTATTTAATACATGGAATATTAATATAAAAAGAATTATCTCAGTAGTTTTAATTATTTTATTCTTAATAGACTTTTCCTATTCAACTTTTGTTAAACCAAATACTGG
>OMUM01000177.1 GCA_900314225.1 uncultured bacterium
TTTCTTTTATATAATTAAATAATTTTGTAAACTCTTCTTTATTTTCTGCTGTAGTTTTAAAGCTTAATAAGTTTAAAGCAATATCTTTAATTTCCATATTTTTTTACCATTCCTTTATTTTTTTCTTCTTTATTAATTATTTTTCTTTCGGAATCATCATTTGCTAAAAGATATTTTCCTTTAGGTAATATATCAAGATTATCATGTAATGGTTTCCACATATGTAACCTATAATCACCTTTTTCTTCAGTTACTTCAACCCACTCAGTTATTATTTTATCTTCATATTTACATACATCTAAACCACCTAATTTCATAAGGGCTTCAGACATTGAACCAACTAAATCAGTTCTTGCATAAACATAATCAAAATTATTTGCTTTAGCATAAGCAATAGCATATTTAATTAATGTACGACAAGCTCCCTTACCACGATAATAAGGTAATGTTGATAATCCATAAAAATATATAGAATGCAGCTTATTACCATTACTAGAGATGAAATCAACAGTTTCATTATCATAATCATATATGCAGCCATTCATAGATACAGGGTTTAATTTTTCATCAAAGTAAATAAATAATTTCCCAAAGTCTTCATATAATTTTAATTCTTCTTTTGCGGCTTCATAATCAATTACTTCCCCATAATGTTCGCTAAAAGACATTAAGAGACTTTGTAATATTTGAATATTTTTCTTTGAATATCCTAAGGTACCTATATAACACCCATTATCTAGTTTCTTCCATATTCTAAATTCACTATTATCTTTAAATATTTTTTGAAATTCACTCATAAAATCACTCTCCTTCTAATAAAAAAACTATACTAATGTATAGTTACTTATCCTATACATCTGTTGCATAGGAATTTATTAGAAAAAAACCTATGCATCATCTGCATAGGTATTAGAAATATTTTATAATTAACTATACAGATACAACCAATATTAAACTGCTTGTATCTGTTATTAACAAAACACAAGCCACATTAATTGTATCTTCGTCTAATTATAAAATATTTCATATAATCATCTCCAGTGGCATTATAATATCATAAAATAATTATAATGTCAATTTTTAAAATTAATATATTACTTTAATTAAATAAAAAAGCCTAACTTAATAGGCTTCATTAACTAGTCTTTTCTTAATTTATTAAATGTTACTCCAACACCAAGTAATGATATTGTAGCAATTACAAAGAATAAACCAATATTGTCTAAAGTATTAGGATTTTCAGTTGTTGATTCACGAAACATAGTATTTTTGCTATAGACATATGTTACTTCTACATTATCATATGTACTTTTTCCTAATTCATTTCCTTTTACACTAGTCTTAGTATAACCTGAAATTGAAATAGGAGTAGTTTTATAAGTTTCATTAGCATTATGATAATTTACAGTGTCATCTGCTATTGCTTTTCCATTAGAATCTACATAGTGAACAGTAACTTTATAGCCAAGATATACTGTTCCATCATCAGTAACTAATTTTTGAGCACCTTGCACTTTGTTGTTTTCAACTACATCTTCATTAAGTTTATCACCTGCATCAGTAGATGCTTTAAATGTTCCACCAGCAATTAAAACTTTTTTACTTTGCGGATCTGGTAATGAAATATCATCAAATATTGGACCATTAAATGTTCCATTATTTATTGTAATTTCATATGAAGAATATTTTTCTGATAATATAGAAAATATAGATTGACTATCAATAGCATTAAATGTTCCACCATTGATTTCAAGTTTTCCAACATCTTTATCTCCTGGAAATGCATTATTTACAATTACCTTTGACTGCTTTTTATCTTTATTTGTTGAAAAAGTACCACCATTAATCGTCATTTCATTTGCATTTTGAAGAGCAACGACTCCGGTAAATGTTCCATTATTAATTATTGTAACACCTGCATCATCATTTTTGATTGCTGCTACTCCTCCGGTAAATGTTCCATTTTCAACAGTTAATGTTGGTTTTGCCTGACCTACTCCATCAATGAATCCTACTTTATCATTTGATGTTTTAGTAAAATCATAGTATCCATTATCAACTAAACTACTTTTTGTGTCATTCATATTAATGCTAGCATTCTTAATAGTCATAACGCCATGATTTAGAACTGCATAATATGTATTAGTACTCGAATCTGCCTTTGATCTGGTAATTGTTCCATTTTCAATAGTTGTTGTACCATTGTTATAAACAGCAGCCATTCCATGGTTTACATTGTCAATAGTACCATTTCCAGTAATAGTAAGTGTGGCTCCCTTTTCAATTTTTACAGTATCACAATTACCATTATTAGTTAAAGTATACCCCGCTAAGTTTAAAGTTACATTTGAACCACTCTTTACAATATAGCAAGCATTAGAATTACCAGATAATGTCAAATCACTAGTTAAGTCTTCAGCATTAACCATAAATGGCATCAAAGCAAATAAACCTATAACACCAAAAAACACTACAATTTTCTTTTTCATTTTCACTCTACTCTCCTTTCATTATTATATTAACACAAGTTATATAAAATAACAATATCTAAAAATTGAAATAATTAATTAATAAAGCACTTGACATAAGTAACATTTTTTATGTTTTTTAAAGCCTTTATTTTTTAAAAAATTGATAGTATACTAAACTAAAGTGTGGTGATTAAAATAAAGTCTAATAATATAAATAAAAACACTAGAGTTAATAGATATAAATACTTATATAAAGATTTAAATGAAGAAAAAAATATTAAAAAAATAAAAAAATATAAGTTAAAGAAAAAGAAGAAATTACCTTTACTAATATTTTTTATATCTTTATTTTTTGTTATTATAAGTAGTTTTCAAATAATTAAATGGACAAAAGACAATAAAAGTACAAATAAAGAAACAAATAAGATTACTGATAATATAAAGGTTAAAAAAACTAATAAAGATACTAAGTTAATTGAACAAAATAATGAAATTGCTAATAGTAATCCCTATTGGGACTTCATTAAAATGAAATTAATTGATGTTGATTTAAATGAGTTAAAAAAACAAAATAATGAAACTGTTGGCTGGATACAGGTAAAAGGTACTAATATTAATTATCCTTTTGTTCAACATAGTGATAATAGTTATTATTTAAGCCATGATTTTAGTAAAAATAAAAATAATGCAGGTTGGCTATTTCTAGATTATAGAAATAATATTAACCAGATAAACAAAAATACTATTATTTATGGACATGGGCGACTTGATAGAACTATGTTTGGTTCTTTAAAAAATATATTCAAAAGTGACTGGTTAAATGACCAAAATAATTATGTGATATTTATATCAACAGAAAAAGAAAATACTATGTGGCAAGTATTTAGTACTTATCGCATTAAAACAACATCTGATTATTTAAGAATTAATTTTCAAAATGATAATGATTATCAAAACTTTTTAGATATGATAACTAAGAGGAGTGAGCATAATTTTAATACCCCAATTAATACAAATGATAATATATTAACTTTATCTACTTGCTACAACAATGAAAAAAAAGTTGTTCTTCATGCAAAACTTATTAAATATCAAAAAAAATAGCATTACATTTGATGCTATTTTTTTATTATTATTTTATTTTCAATAATATTACCTATAAATTTACTTATTTTCTTTTGAATAGTAATTATTATAAATAGTATTTGCTTTTTCATCAAGTAAGTTTGGATTATTTAAAAGATATTCAAATAATTTAATAGATTTAATTAAATAAAAGCCTTCTGCACAACCTTCATCAAAAGTTATTCCAAAGTTACAGGCTTTATATGGTTCAATTTGACCATTGTTTACTCTAACTCTATCTTTTATTTCTCCCATAGCAAACATCGATGGGCATGTTCCAAAATTAGTGATATTATGATATATTC
>OMUM01000184.1 GCA_900314225.1 uncultured bacterium
TTACTAACCCTAAACATTTAATTATCGAATCAGCTCATCCCTCACCATTCTCCGCTAGAAATGGTTTCTTTGGAAGTAAACCATTCTCTAGAACTAATGAATTTTTAAGAAAAAACCATCTAAAAGAAATAGATTGGCGTATAGAATAGAATTAAATTAACTATATTTTACACATTTTTTGTGGAAAAAATAAAAATAACTTTAATTAAATATTTAAATAGTTTATATTAAGAATGGAGGAATAATATGAATATAGAAAAATTAGAAATAGTAAAAAATAGACTAGGCTTTATCGCAGCACTAGACCAATCAGGTGGAAGTTCCGCAAAAACTTTGGCAAAGTATGGAATACCAGCAAGCTCATACAATAGTGATGAAGAAATGTTTAATTTAATTCATGAAATGAGAGCTCGTGTAATAACTTCTCCTAAATTTAATAGTGATCATATTCTAGGAACAATTTTATTTTATAAAACTATGATGAGTAAAATAGATGGTGAATATACTGCTGACTATTTATGGAATCAAAAACATATCGTCTCATTTTTAAAAGTAGATAAAGGACTTCTTGATGAAGAAAATGGTGTTAAATTAATGAAACCAATTCCTGATTTAGAAAATCAATTAGATGAAGCAAATAAAAAAAATATTTTTGGTACTAAAATGCGTAGTGTAATTTATACTGCTAACGAAAAAGGAATTGAAGATATTGTTAATCAACAATTCAAATTTGCTGAAATTATTTGTAATAAAGGATTAGTTCCAATAATTGAACCAGAAGTAGATATTAATTCTAAAGATAAAAATGTAGCAGAACATATTTTACTAGAAAAAATAAATAATAAATTAACTAATTGGGATAAAAATAAAAAAATAATGTTTAAATTTACAATACCAACACAAGATAATTTATATTTATCTCTTACTAATAATGAAGCAGTAGTTAGAGTAGTTGCTTTATCAGGTGGTTATGACATCGATACAGCATGTAATCTACTTTCTAAAAATCATAATATGATTGCAAGCTTTTCTAGAGCTTTACTTGAGAATTTAAATGTTAATCAAACAGAAGAAGAATTTAATGATGACTTAGACAATGCTATTATAAAAATATATAATGCTTCTATTAAATAACAGGGTATCCTGTTTTTTTATACAAAAAATATTATTAGTTGGAAAAAATGCTTTCTATATTTACTTTATAAATATTTTTAAATATAATTTAAGTAGAAAGGAATAAATATATGAGAGATATTGTAAAAAAGTTTTCTAATTCAATTATAATTGTTTCTATACTATCAATTGTTTTAGGACTAATATTTATAGTATACCCAGATACATCAATGAAAACAATAGGTACAATAATTGCTTTATATATGATTGTACAAGGTATTGTTTTATGTATCTTTGATTTTCAAACAAGAAATATTGCACTTCCAATAGATAGTTTATTTAGTGGAATATTATCAATTATCTTAGGAATTATAATTATGATGTATCCTACAAGTATTGCAACCCTAGTAACTATAATACTTGGAATATATATACTAGCATCAAGTATTAATTATATTAGATTATCTATTGAATTAAAAGATGAAGATATACCTTGGATATTAATGCTAATAATTGGCATACTCGATTTAATAGCCGGATTTATAATTATATTTAACCCATTTGAAGCATCTATTTCCTTAGCAATCTTTATAGGTATAATTCTAATAGTAAATGCTATATGTAATATAATTGATACATTAACATTAAGAAACAATATAAAAAAGATAAAGAAATATTTTGAAGATTAGTTATTTTGAAGAACTATTATAAAAATAATAGTTCTTTTTATATTAAAAAATCCACAGAATTTGTGGATCTTTATTTACTTTGAGCTTGTACTGCCGTAATAGCAATTACACCAACAACATCTTCAGCACTACAACCTCTACTTAAATCATTAATAGGAGCAGCTATTCCTTGAGTAATTGGTCCATATGCTTCAGCTTTTGCAAGTCTTTGAACTAATTTATAACCAATATTTCCAGCATCTAAGTCTGGGAATACTAAGACATTGGCATGCCCTGCTACTTCAGAATCTGGAGCTTTAGAAGCAGCAACGCTTGGAACAATTGCAGCATCTAATTGAAGTTCTCCATCAATTTTAAACTGTGGAAAATTAGTCTTAGCAATTCTTGTAGCTTCAACTACTTTATCAACATCAGCATGTTTTGCACTACCCTTTGTAGAATGAGATAACATCGCAACAATAGGTTCATTTTGTACTAGTAACTTAAAACTCTCAGCACTACTTCCAGCAATCGCCGCAAGTCTTTCAGGTGTTGGATTTTGTTCAAGTCCAGCATCAGCAAAAATAAATGTTCCATTAGTTCCATATTCACAATTAGGAACAACCATTAAAAAGAAAGCAGATACTAATAATACTCCCGGTTTAGTTTTAATTATTTGTAAAGCTGGTCGCAAAGTATTTGCCGTAGAGTGACATGCTCCAGATACAACTCCATCAGCTCTACCAGTCTTAACTAACATACAAGCATAATACATATAATCAGTAAGTAGATACTTCTTAGCCTCATCATAAGTTAGACCTTTATTCTTTCTAATCTCAACTAATTTATTAATCAATTCTTCTGTAATTTCACTAGTATCAGGATCAATAATAGTAGCCTTACTAATATCAAAACCCTTAGCAGTCTCTTTTAAAACATCATCTTTTCCAATAATAATTATATCAGCAATATCTTCCTCAATCGCAATAGATGCAGCTTCCATAACCCTTTTATCCATTGATTCAGGAAGAACAATTCTCATTTTTTTACTCTTAGCACGTCTTTTAATATCTTCAATAAAACTCATATTATCACTCCTATAAATTATTTATCATTTAATATTTCAAATATTTCTCTTTTTTCATCATTATAAAATTCTTTTTTCTTATATCTTTTAAAAAAACCAATAATATTAGAAGGAAAACTAACTAATAATTTATTAAATTCAACAACTGTATCATTATAAAACTTAATTGCTCCAACTATATCTTCCTCATTATCATTTAAATCTTCTAATATAGATAATAAAGTCTCACTTTTAAGTAATTTTTCATTCTCATCTAAAGTCTTAAAAAAATTATTATATTCCTTCTTTAATAGCTCATATTCTTCAAAATTATTCATATTATCTAAATCATTATCTAAATCTTCTAAAAAACTATCTAGTTTTAATTCTTTAATAATAACAGGTCTAGATCTATTTAATAATTCTTTTTTCTTTTCTAAATATAAGCTAATATCTTCTTCTGCTTTATCAATTTTTATAATAGAAAATTGAAATTTATTATTATTAATAACTATTATTAAAAGTAAAAAACTAATTATTACAATTACTCCTATGATAATTTCTAACATAGACACCTCCATACTATCTAGATTATATCACAAGGCAAAAAAAAGGAAAATAAAAACTCTTATTATCCTGTAATTTCATCAAAGGTCGAGTCTGTTTCTTTTGGCTCGGTACCTTTTAAAAAATAAACTAATTTTTGTTTCTTATCATTATTGGTTGCTGGCTTTCCAGATATTGGTTCAACGAGCATTCCAGTTATATTTTTTGGTTTATCATACCAGACATCATCGTTCTTCATATCTTTTTCATAATTTTCAACAGTTTTATACCAAATGTTTTGTGCATATTTATAATCTTTTGAACTAAGTTCTTTATTTTTATCATAGCCAACCCAAACAGCACAAATGATTTTTTTATTAAAACCTATATTCCAATTATCAGTAGCTGTAGTTCCACTTTTTAAAGCATAAGTATGACTAAGTTTCCCATTTAAACCAATACCGGTTGGATAATTATAATCTACATAAGCTGGATCATATGTCGCAGTTAATAAATTATTAAGAATAAACACTAAACTTGAATTTAATACTAAATCTTTTGAATCATTATATGTATATAAAACTCCTCCTTTGCCATCAACTACTTTTTCAATTAAATGACCTTTTAATTTATATCCTCCGCTAGCAAAAGCTCCATATCCACTAGCCATCTCAATTATATTTATTTCATTTGTACCAAGTGGAAGAGAAGGAACAGCCTCTAATTCCGCCGTTATACCAACTCTTTTTGCAACATTTATTAAAGCATCATACCCCAAAAACATATGTGTTTTAACCGCATAAATATTATCACTATATGCTATAGCTGTTGCCATACTAATAGCTTTATTACCATATTTATTATTATAATTTATAGGAGAATAACTTTTCCCATTATCAAGAGGAAAAGTCGTTGCTTCACTAGTAAAAGCAGTACTTGCTGTAAAACCATTTTCCAAAGCCGCATAATAAAGATAAGGTTTCATGGTTGAACCAACTTGTCTATTAGATTCTGTTGCTCGATTATATGCTGATTTATTATAGTCTCTTCCTCCAATTAATGCCATAATTCCACCATTATCTGGATTCATCACTACACTAGCCGTTTCAATCTCACTATCCTCAGGAAAAGTATCTTTAATATTACTTTCTAAATTAGTTTGAACATCATAATTAAAATTAGTATAAATCTTTAAACCCTTAAGTTCACTATAATTACTAGGAATACTATTTATTTTCTTCAATTCATCCATAACAGCATCTTTATAATAATTAATAGAAGTATATATATTTTCTTCATCATTACCAACAATATTTAGTTTTTCATTAAATGCTTTATTTTTCTCTTTATTAGTAATTATTCCATTATTAACTAAACTATTTAATACTATCATCTGTCTTTCTTTAGCAGCATTCATATCAATAATAGGTGAATAAATGCTAGGAGCTTTAGGAATACCAGCAAGCATTGTTGCCTCAGCTAAATCCAAATCTTTACTATTTTTATTAAAATAAAATTTAGCAGCATTTTCTATTCCATATTCACCATGACCATAATTAATTGTATTTAAATAACCTTCTAGTATCTCTTTTTTTGAATAATTAGACTCAATTTTAATAGTATACCAAGCTTCATCCCATTTTCTTTTCCAAGTTTTATCAAAATTTAAAAACAAGTTTTTAGCATATTGCTGTGTAATAGTAGAAGCTCCTTGATTATTATTTTTTCTTGCAATATTTGTAACAAGAGCTTTGCCAATTCTTAAAAAATCAAATCCAAAATGTTTATAAAAATTTTTATCTTCCGTATAAATAGTTGCATTTATTAAATAATTACTTATATCATCTAAACTAACCCATTCTTTTTTTTCATTTCCTTTAAAAAACATATTATTATTAGTATCATATAAAGTAATATTATTAGCACTATTAATTACTGGTTTAGGAGAAAATTTGACATACAAAAAACAACTAGTTAGAAGAATTACAATTAAAACTAAAAAATATTTTATTATTTTCAAAAAACTTTTCAAAGTACTATCCCCTCCAGTAATAGTATTTAGAAATTTAAAATAAATATACATAAATAAAAAAATAAATAAAAATATGTTATAATAAACACGAATTTAGAAAGTGAAGTGATATTTTGTCCTATGAAGTATATTTTTCCTCATCTACAAAAATAAGCGCTGTAGGAATGATAATTAATTTACAAAAAAGAACAAAAGAATTAATAGATAAGTCTTTTTCTGATTTAGATTTATATTTAAAAAAATATAAACTAAATACAGATATTAGAGTAATTGTAACTGAAGAAGTAAATTATAAAGAAGAAAATGTTGAATTATTTATTGGTTACTTATTTCATAATTTAGATTTAAAAACTCTTAAAAAAATAAATAAAAATAAAACATTAACTATATATTCTAATCCTACGATGGATTATTTAATTGCTCCACAAGTAAATGAAAATAATATAAGTAGTGCTTGCAACGACATTATTAAATATTCTATAGAAAAAAACGCTCAGCTAATAGGGCCATTTACAGAAATATATTACGATAAACATAAACCAAATATTTATATAATGGCACATGATTTAGTAAGAGAAGAATATGAAAATGAATTAATAAAAGAATATAATAATAAGAAATATAAAGAACCATTTATATTAAATAGAGAAATATTAGGTACATGGAAAATAATAGAAATATTACCAAATATTAACTTTAATCCAAATAAACAGAAAAGTAATCCTAAAACAAAATATCAAATAATAGAATTTTTTTCGGATGGCACAACAAATTACAATAATTTAAAATGGTCAGGTAATAAATTATTTATAGTTAATAAAGATTATATAGTCGCAAATTCTATAATCTTAAAAAAAATAGATAATAAAGAATATTTAGAAATAAGAATGACTGATTTAAGTGAAAAGTATTATCATGCTAAACCTATAACATATATATATGAAAAAGAAAAATAATAAAAAATATAATAAATAATACTATACATATTTATTTTTTCTAAAAATCAAAAAATCTATGTTATAATCATAACTATAAATTTATATGTGGGTGGTAATATGCCAGTAATTGATATTAAAATTAGTATATCTAATAATGAAACTACTGAAAATTATGAAACAAAGGCAATTATTCAAAACAATATAATAAAATATAAAGAAAAAGATAATACAATAGTAAAATATAATCTAGAAGAAAATATCTTAAATAGAGAGAATACTAAACTCCGGTTAAATTATATTTTTAAGTTAAAGAATAATACCATTGGAAAAATATTTTCGAAAGAATTAAATAAAGAAGTATCTATTAATATATTTACTAATAAAATACAAAGAAAATATAATAATATAATAATTGAATATGAAATAGATAATATTAATTTTATATATAGAATTGAGGAGATAAAATGAGTTTATATAAAGAATTAGAAAAAGAAATAAAAAAGCTTATTGAACAAGCAGGTTTTCCTGAAGAAAACATATCTCTTACTACATCAAATAGAAAAGATTTAGGAGAATATCAATTAAATGATGCTATGCAATTAGTTAAAATCTATCATACTAATCCAAGAGAAATAGCTAATTCTATTGTAAAAGAATTAGAAAAAGATAATAGATTTACTAATATAAATATCGCCGGGCCAGGTTTTATTAATTTTAGTTTAAGTGAAGAATATAAAGTCGAAATCTTAAATAAGATGCATGAAGACTTATATAATAATATTGATAAAAAAGCAAAGAAAAAAATAGTTATTGATTATGGAGGAGCAAATGTTGCTAAAGCTCTTCATGTAGGACATTTAAGAAGTGCAAATATTGGTGAAGCCCTAAAAAGATTAGCTAACCTAGTTGGCTATGAGGCAATAGGTGATGCCCACCTAGGAGATTATGGTCGACCATTAGGCTTAGTAGTTTTAGAAATTAAAAAATTATATCCAAATTTACCATATTTTGATGAAAATTACACAGGAGATTATACTAATATAGATTTACCTATAACCAATGCTGATCTAGAAAAAATTTATCCAGAAGCAAGTAGAAAAGCAAAAATTGACGAAGATTATTTAAATGAAGCTCGTGATATTACCAAAAAAATTCAGAGTCATACTAAAGGATATTATGATATCTGGAAAAGAATAGTTGAAATATCTAAAGCTGATATCAAAAATGTTTATTCCGATTTAAATGTTAATTTTGAATTATGGTATGGTGAAAGCGATGCCATGGAATATTTTCCTGAACTTGAAAAAATATATTGTGAAAAACATTTATTAACATCATCTGAAGGGGCCGAAGTAGTAGAAGTAGGAAAAGATACTGATAAAATAGAAATACCACCATTATTATTTATAAGATCTAATGGCACAGTATCTTATGAAACAACAGATCTTGCAACAATTTTACAAAGAAGAAAAGAAATAAATCCAGATGAAATGTGGTATGTCGTAGATGCAAGACAATCTCTTCATTTTGAACAAGTATTTCGTGCTGCCAAAAAAGCTAATTTAGTCGATGATAAGACAAACCTAGAACATATTGGCTTTGGTACCATGAATGGTAAAGATGGTCATCCATTTAAAACAAGAGATGGTGGAGTTATGCCATTAAAGTCACTAATTGATATGGTAAATGAAGAAACTCTAAAAAAAATAACTAATCAATCAATGACAGAAGAAGAAAAGAAAAAGACTTCAAAAATTGTTGCTATTGCGGCACTAAAATATGCTGATTTATTACCATATAGAGAAACAGATTATATATTTGATCCAACAAAATTTTCTGATTTAGAAGGAAAAACAGGACCTTATCTTTTATATTCAACTATTAGAATGAAATCACTTCTAAATAAAGCAAAAGATCTAAAACAAGAAAAAGTAATAAAATTATCAAGTAAAACAGAAGAAGATATAGTTTTAAATATCCTAAATTTATCAACAGTAATAAATAAGGCAATAGATACCAAATCATTAAATGAAATAGCCGATTATTTATTTACACTTACATCATTATATAATAAATTTTATGCTGAAAATAAAGTATTAACTGAAGAAGACAAAGCAAAACAAGAATCTTGGCTAGTATTAACAAAAGTAGTTTATGACTTAAATATGTTACTTTTAAATACACTTGGCATAGATGTGCCAGAAAAAATGTAAAAAACTATTGTCAAGTAAGAAGATATATGTTATAAATTTTATTGGTAATTTTTCTACCAAATTTATTTGAAATTTAGGAGGAATCCCTATGAGTATAAAAAAGAGTAAAGATGAATTAGAATTAATGTCAAATAAAGATATTGCTGTATTAATATTAGAAGATAGTAAAAAAACTTTAAATACAGCAGAACTTTTTAAAAAAATAATAAAATTATTAGAACTACCAGAATCAACGTTTGAAAAGAAAATAGCTGATTTTTATACATCCCTTGCTACAGATAAAAGGTTTGTTTTATTAGATAATGGTAAATGGGATTTAAGAAGTAATCATACATCAGATAAAGTTGTCAAAGTAGCAGCTGATGACGACGAAGAAGATGAAGAAGAAACAGAAGAAGAAAAAGTAGAAGACATAGAAGACAATGAAGATAATTATGATGATACTGATGATGAATCTGATTATGATGATGATACAAACGAAGAACTAAAAGACTTAGTTGTTATTGATGATGATGAACTAGAACTAGAACAATAATCTAGTTTTTTTCTTAAAAAGTATGATACAATAAGACTGATTTACGAAAGGTTAGGTGTAAGCATGATAGATCATTTAGAAACAATTCTAAAAAAATATAATGAATTGGAAACAGAATTAACAAAACCCGAAGTATTAAGTGATATAAAAAAAACAAGGGAATATAGCAAAGAAATATCTTCAATGTCTGATGTTGTTGCTTGCTATAAAAAATATAAACAGTTATTAAATAATATTGAAAATACAAAAGAAATGATAAAAGATCCGGATTTAGGAGAAATGGCTAAAGAAGAATTGAAAGATTTAGAAGAAGAAAAAACTAAATTAGAAAGTAAGTTAGAAGTTTTATTAATACCAAAAGATCCTAATGATGAAAAAAATGTTATTATTGAAATCCGTGGAGCAGCAGGTGGAGATGAAGCTAATATTTTTGCTGGAGACTTATTTAGAATGTATACAAGATATGCTGAAAAAAAAGGCTTTTCTTACAATGTTTACAATTCTGTAGAAGGAACAGCTGGTGGATATAGTCAAATAGAATTTATTGTTAAAGGAAAAGGTGCCTATTCTCTATTAAAATATGAGTCAGGTTCACATCGTGTTCAAAGAGTTCCTGTCACTGAATCAAATGGTCGTCTTCAAACTTCAACTGCTACAGTCTTAGTAATGCCAGAAGCTGATGACGATATAGAAATTGAAATAAATCCCAATGATTTAAGAGTAGATATCTACCGTTCTAGTGGAAATGGTGGACAAGGAGTAAACACAACAGATTCAGCAGTTAGAATAACTCATTTACCTACTGGAATAGTAGTAACATGTCAAAATGAAAGAAGTCAAATCCAAAATCGTGAACAAGCTATGAAAGTCCTAAAGTCCAGATTATATGAACTACAAGAACAAGAAAGAGAAGAAAAAGAGGGTAAAGAACGCCGTAGTAAAATAGGAACAGGAGACCGTGCTGAAAAAATCCGTACCTACAATTATCCTCAAAATAGAGTAACAGATCATAGAATAGGATATACTACTAAAAATCTTGATAGAGTAATGGATGGTGATTTAGACGACTTATTAAATGCTCTAATTGAAGAAGACCAAAAAAGAAAACTTCAAGGAGAAGAAGAATAATGACAATAGATGAACTTCTAGTCTTCGGTAAAAGTCATACTTCCAGTGATTTTGCAAAAATATTACTAGCTGAATTATTAAATAGAAATCCTTTAGAAATATTAAACTACCTAGATTATAAAGTCGATGACGATTTATCTAAAAAATATAAAGAAGAAATAATAGCCCTAGAAAATGGGAAACCTCTTCAATATGTACTTGGAAATGTTAACTTCTATGGAATAAAATATTATATTAATGAAAATGTTTTAATACCAAGATTTGAAACAGAAGAATTAGTTGAAAATACAATTAATTATATTAATAAATATTTTAGTAATCCTATAGACTTAATAGACTTAGGATGTGGAAGTGGAGTAATAGGACTAACTTTAGAGAAAAAAATATCCCCAAACTCTGTGGATTTAATAGATATAAGTTCTAAAGCTCTAGAAGTTACAAAAGTAAATGCTAATAATTTAAACTCCAAAGCCAATATTATAAAAAATGATTTTTTAGATAATATAAATAAAAAGTATGATTTAATAATATCTAATCCACCATATATACAAACAGATGAAGAAATAGAAAAAATTGTTAAAGAAAATGAACCAGCTCTTGCCTTATATGGAGGAGAACAAGGATTAGACTGTTATAAAAAAATATTAGAAAATATGAGTAAAAACTTAAAAGAAAAAGCTCTTATTGCTTTTGAAATAGGGCAAAGTCAAGCAAATGATATAATAGCTCTTGCTAATAAATACTTAACTAATATTAAAATAATTGTTAAAAAAGATTTATCTAAAAGAGATAGAATGTTATTTATTTTTAAAAATATTGAAATAAATGAATAAAAAAATAAAATAAACCTCACTATTATTATGAAAGCGAGGTTTTATTATTAAAAAATCAATTATTGTTCTAGCAATCATAATTACTATATTAGTAATAAATAAAGAAGAAAAAATTGTTATACCAAAGGAAGCTATTAGATTTAGAATTATCGCTAATAGTAATTCAAATATTGATCAAAATATAAAAAAAGAAATATTAACTAATTTGTCAACAAATATTGTGGAAACTAATAAATTTAATTCTATTAATGAAACTAGAAATTATATTAATAAAAAATTACCTGAATTCACAAAAATTGTGGATAATACTTTAAAGAAAAATAATTATAATAATTCTTTTAACATAAATTATGGAAAAAATTATTTTCCTAAGAAAGTCTATAAAAATATAATTTATGAAGAAGGAGAATATGAATCTCTTGTTATAACACTTGGTGATGGTCAAGGTAAAAACTTTTGGTGTGTATTGTTTCCTCCATTATGTATGATTGATAAAAATAATGATATCGAGTATAAATCCTTAATTAAAGAAACTATAGATAAGTATTTTTAAATACTAATATGAATAGAATATATAGATAATTATATATTCTATTTTACGTTAAATTAGCTTATAATTAATTGAATTAATTGACAAAAGTTATTTGATTACTTATTATAAAATTGAGAAAAAAGAAATATACAATTATTCTTTAATTTATAATTAAAATCTTCGGAGGTAAAATATGAAAATAATGGAAATTGAAGGTGGAAAGGAACTTTCAGGAACTATTAGAATAAGTGGTGCTAAAAATGCAACTGTTGCTTTAATTCCTGCAGCTATCTTAACTGATGAAGAAGCAACTATTTGTAATATTCCTGAAATAACCGATACAGATGCTCTATGTGATATTTTAAATGAATTAAATGTTAATGTAAAAAGAGCAAGTGAAAGTATTATAATTAATCCCAAAAATATGCAAAATATTGAAATAAAAGAAGAATTTTCCAAAAAATTAAGAGCCTCTTATTATTTCATGGGAGCTCTACTAGGAAAATATAAAAAAGCAGTTATGTATTTTCCAGGAGGTTGTTCAATAGGAGCAAGACCAATAGATTTACATCTAAAAGGATTTGAAGCTTTAGGAGCAACAGTAAAAAGTGATAAAAATAAATATATTGTCGAAGCTAAAGAATTACATGGTGCAAATATTTATTTAGATATAGCCTCAGTTGGAGCTACGATAAATATTATGTTAGCAGCTGTCAAAGCTAAAGGAAAAACTATTATTGATAATGCTGCCAAAGAACCAGAAATAGTAAATGTAGCTACATTTTTAAATAATATGGGAGCAAAAATCACCGGTGCTGGTACATCAACAATTAAAATAGAAGGAGTTGATTATTTACATCAATGTTTCCATGAAGTAATACCAGATAGAATAGAAGCCGGAACATATATTATTATTGGAGCATTATGTGGTAATCCATTAAAAATAGATAATATCATCCCAGAACATCTTGACTCACTATTATCAAAATTAGAAGAAATGGGAGTTGATTTAGAAATTGGTCAGGATTATGTTTTAGTATCAAATCAAAATAATAAGAAAGCAACTAGTATTAAAACAGCTGTATATCCTGGATTTCCAACCGATCTTCAACAACCATTCGCAGTATTGCAAACCCAATGCAATGGTAAAAGTAAAGCCACTGAAACAATATGGGAAAATAGATTTATGCATATTCCCTATCTAAGAGATTTAGGAGCAGACATTGTAGTAAAGAATCAAACCGCAACTATAATTGGACCAACACCATTAATAGGAACAAGTGTCGTTGCTACTGATTTAAGAGCTGGAGCCGCCATGGTCGCTGCCGCCTTAATCGCAACTGGCAAAACAACAATTACCAATGTTGAACATATTTTAAGAGGATATGAAAACATAGTAGAAAAATTAACTAATGTAGGTGCTAAAATATCAATTAAAGAAATATAATTATTATAGAAATAATATATTTTTTTATTTTGGAGGCTTATGAAAAAATATCTAAAATTACTAATTCTAATATTATTAAATATATCCGTATATTTTATTTATAATAATATGAAAAATATTACTTATAGAATACTAATACTAGGAGATAATATGTCATTAGGCTCTAATTATCAAACAACATATATTGATTATTATAAAAAATATAAATTAAAAACATATCATAAAGTCAAATTAAACAAAACATATTCTAAAAAAGATCTATCTATTTCAGAATTACAAGAAAAAGTACATACCAATAAAACCTTAAAAAGGGATTTAATAAGTACTAATATATTATTTTTAAATGTAGGATATAATGATTTATTATATAAATTATCTATTTCAGAAAATCTAACTCCTAATAATTTTCCTTTAATACTAAACGAAATAAGAAAAGATTATTTATCATTAATCGAAGAAATAAGAACATATTATCATAAAGATATAATAGTAATTGGTTATTATGAATCTCCAAAAAATGAATATTATCTAAATAAAGGTATAACTTATTTAAATAAAATTCTAAAATCTCCAAATAATATTATATATATTGATACTTATAATAATATAAATAATAAAAAATATTTTTCTAATCCCAATAGTTATTTTTTAAATACTCAAGGAAATCAAGTAATATCAAAGAAAATAATAAAAGTACTTGAAAATAATAAAAATATTTGATATATTAATAAAGCAATTTATATCTATGGCAAGTCTTTTGTCATGGCGGAAGGAGAGATAATATGAA
>OMUM01000036.1 GCA_900314225.1 uncultured bacterium
TATCAACAATCTCTCTTCTTGCTTTATCATAAGCACCTGCACTTTTCCATCTCTTATTATTATTTATATCAAATATATTCTTACTAGTTATTTGATTTAATAAACTATCAATCTCAACTGTCCCATATAATCCAACTGAAGTAACTATATCTTCACTATATAAAACTTTATTATCTTCAAACGTACTATTATCAAAACCAATATTATAATCTTCAACAGTATATTTAAAAGTATATGTTTCATTAGCATCTAATTTATCAATAGTAATTCTTTGATACTCATAATTTATTCTTAATTCATCAACATAAACTAAATTACCAGTTCTGTCTCTTGCTTCTAAATATACTTTATCAGATGAAATAGCACCATCAGGATCTTCTATTCTAACATCAAAGTCTATTAAGTTCTCAGTCGTAAATTTATTTACTATTTGAACAGTAGCATCAACCTTTAAAGTAGTGAATTCTTTAACATTAAACAAAGTTGTAAGCTCATGAGTCTTACTACCCAACTTAACATAAGTAACAATTTCAAAATAATAATTATGATTAGATACTAAATTATTAATATCTAAATTATAAATATTTCCTGCTTTAAAATGTTCCATTTCACTTGATTCTATACTAAAAGACTTATAAAGAGAATTATCAGTACCATCTTTAACATTAATTTTAATTGAAGATATTAATTCAATTAATTTATTATTTGTACTCTCAGTATCTAGAGTAATATTATAAGATGCACTATTATTAGTTATCTCATTCTTTACAAATTTTAATCTAGCATAACCAAGAGAAGAAATTGGATCAGTTGTAAATTTTCCTTCACAAAGACTTAAATCTTTTTGTATTCCATTACCATCTTCTAAATCATAATTACCATACAAGTAAACTTTATATACTTGACTCGCATCTAAGTTATCAAAAGTTACAGTCTTATCATCAGGAACTTTTCCATCATATATTATTTGTTTATCAGCATCTGTTAAAACATATCTTAAATTACTAATTGCTATATCATCACGATTTGTAATTTCAAAAGATACTTTTGCTTTATCAATATCAGTACTTAGAACCTTAACACTAAAACTTGGTTTTTCTTTTAAAGTTCTAAATTTTATATCATTATATTCAATTTCTAGATTATTACCAGCTAAATCAGTTGCAACAAAGTTAAGTGTATATTCAGTATTACTTTTTAATGTTTTTGCAGTTGAATAACTAATTGAATCTAATTTAGCAAGTTTTTTTACAAGTGCAGTACTTATCTGGTAATCATTTTTTCCAATAGTTATTTGTAATGATTTCAATCCTTTTAGTACTTCATCTGTCTCTTTATTATCAAGTTTTATATCATTAAAATCCGCATATGTTGGATACGACTTAATATCTCCTATAGATAATTTTAATTTTTCAACATTAGAAATATCTAAAGTAGATACTTTAAACTCTCCAATATTACTTCTTACTACCTGTCCTTTTTCATTTTTATATTCAAAATAGGCTTTTACTTCATAATCTGTATTTGGTTTTAATCCAGCAACTTCAATTGTACCCTCTGTACCAAATGTTTTCCTAACATATAAACTACTACCTATATAAAACTCTAAAGTAGGCATTTTACTTATTCTACTAGTAGGGTCATTTATTTCCAAATCCATCTTAGCCGAATAAATATTTCCTTTTAAATTTTTAAGTTTAGCAGTTGGTTTAATATAAACAACTGTATCTCCTTCTTTAAAACTTGTTGGAGCATCTTTTTTTTCAACTGGAACTTTAGTAGCAGGTTTTTCTTCTTCTTTTTCATCATTAACAAGAACAATATTATTAGTTTTTTCTTCTTCCTCTTTTAATCCCAGCTTCTTTAACAATTCATCATAAGCAAATTTCTTATTATTAATTGTTACTATACTAGAATGATCCAAACCACCTAACTCATTATAAATATATTGATCTCCACTTAAAGAATAATATCTTAAATAATTAACAGAAAAATAAATAAATGAATTGGTAGGTAACTTAGTATCTTTACCATTTACATTGATATTCATATTATCCAAATTAATATATATCCCATTATCAAGTTCCATAAATAAGTAAACACTACTATCTGCTCTTTCATAATCCGTTTCATTATATAAATATTTATTAGATACTATTGTATTTTTAACAGTAGATACTTTTTTCCATTTACTATCAACTAAATTACCAACATCATCAATAATTACTATTTCACTACCATCTTTACTAACAACAGGATAATTATTATTAATCTGCTTCTTATTTTTTTCTCCAATATAATAATTACCTCTTGAAGAATATAATGCATCATTAGTATGAACAGAACTATATGATAATTTCTTATTAGATTTAACATTTCCATTCATTAAATTATCTGTAACATTATCATCATTAAATACATAACCTGAAATATCAAACGTCCTAACAAAAGAATAATTATTAAAGTAAATAAGAATAAAAACAATTAGTATGGTTGCTGCTACAATTATTGCTTTCTTCACACTATCACCTTACTTTAATCTATTTAAATCATCTATATTTTTTCTTAATAACTTATTTTTAGTACCACTTTTTACACTATCAGAACTAATATTAAGTTCAAAATCATCATTCTTATATATAACATCTCCATATATCATAGCAGGATAATAATAAACTTTATCTTCATCATAATTATAAATATATAATTCACCATTACCATATGTATAACTAACATAACTCATAGGAGGTATCTTAATAGATTGATTAGAAAAAGTTACTGTTCCTTCTGTAATAAAGAAATATAAGTCATTGCCATCATATAAAAATGAATTACTAATTCTATAATTTAAATTCTTATTAGTCAACTTATAGTCATCATTATCCTTAGTTAAAACAGTATAGTAATTAATTTTATATTGTTTAAAACTAGATTTAGGAAACACAACATTCATACTTTTTGGAAAAATAACTTTCTTCTTATTCTTTATATAAACAGGTTCTGAGTATAATTCTAGTTTCTTATTATCAGATTTTAAAGAAGTAACGTTATTATCATTATCTAAAACAACATCACTATTAAATTCAAATTTTTCTTCTCCAAAATACATATAAATATTTTCATTCTTTATCTTATATTCATTTAAATCTTTTTTAGCAAAAAATATTGATATTACTACA
>OMUM01000088.1 GCA_900314225.1 uncultured bacterium
AAATATATGATACAACTGATGAAATAATAGAAGCAGCAAGAACAATGGCTCAAGATGAGTTTGATTTACAACCAGGAGACTTAATAGTAGTAACTGGAGGATTCCCATTAGGTAAATCTAGAACAACAAATTATTTAAGAATAGTTGAAATATAAAAAGCTGAATAATTTTATTCAACTTTTTATTTTTGATATATATTTTTTACTATACTATTTCTTTCTCTATAGTCAGTTACATATTCTTTGATAGAATCACTAAAACTTTTATCTTTATCATTATAACTATAAGTACTAAATAAATCTTCTTCTATAAAAGATAATCCATAATCAACAATATTCCCATTAACATCAACACAAATATGTCCCTCAACATTATCATTAATAATCTCTAATCGATTATCTTTTGGAACAGGAACAAATTTAAATTTAGTAAATCTATTCTTTGTCATTTCATTTATTTTATCAATATTTAAATATTTAGCTCTTCCTTTTTTATTAAGAGTATATGAAGTATTATCTAAGGTTAAATCTAACTTTGCTCCAAAAAGTTTATTAAATAATAAATAATTTCTTTTTACTTTATTTTCTAAGTTATATTTTCTTATTTCTTCTCTATGAAATATATCCGATGTAACAACCATTTCTAATTTACTTGTTTCTTTTTTTAATTCATTTAATAATTTTATTATTATATTACTACATATTGTACCATTAGTAATTATTCCAATTCTATTAATTTTAACATTATATTTTTTAATTAATAAAATAATATCTTCTAAAGCTTTTTTATTTATTAAAGGTTCTCCACCAGATAATAACAATGTATCAATTTCTTTTATATCTTTAAATATTCTATCTAAAGATTCATAATCTATATTTTTTCTTTCTTTATTTCCTCGTAAGCAATGCTCACACTCAATTGTACAATTTCTTGTAACTTCTATATATAAATTTTCAATATTCATACTTATCCCCTTAAAATAATAGATTTTGAAAAGTATTATAATTTCTCAATTTTTTCTTTAGAATTACTTTTTAAATATAAATCATATAACTTTTGAGTACCATTTTCTAGATAATAATAATGAAATATATATGGTATAAATAAACATAATGTTATTAAAAATAATATAAATAAATAGATATTTTCTAATAGTAAGAAACTAATTAGAAACAAAATAGCGGCTATACCAACAAAAAAAGTTACTATTAAATGAACTAATCTTTCATGTTGAAAAAACTTAATAACTATAATTAATTCATCTTTATTTACTTTATTATTTTTAATATTATTTTCTGTTTTTTTAATATAATTTTCTAATTTTAATTTCATTGTATCTTATCTCCTAAACCTGAATTATCAAAATCTTCTTCATCTTCCATAAGTAATTCATGGACTTCTTCTTCTTTAGTATCTAAGTATACTTCTTCAATTCTGTCAACTCGGCATTTTTCAGCTTTTAAAATTGCTTCTACCTTGTCAACTGCTTCTTCAATTTCATCATTCACAACAACATAGTTATATTTAGTAACTTCATTTATTTCTTTATAGGCCTCATGAAATCTTTTCATTACTTTGTCATTTGATTCTGTTCCTCTTTTTTTAAGCCTTTTAACTAAAGTCTTTAGAGAAGGTGGCATAATAAAGATAAATATTGCTTCAGGTACTAATTTTTTAATATTAGCAGCTCCTTCAATTTCAATTTCTAATATTACGTCTATACCTTGTTCAATTTTCTCTTTAATATATTTTTTAGGGGTACCATAAAAGTTTCCCGCATAATTTGTATATTCCAAAAAATATCCTTCAGCTATTTTCTTTTTAAAATTTTCTTCTGTTAAATAATAATAATTAATTCCTTCTTTTTCTCCAACACGGGGAAGCCGAGAAGTAGCAGAAACTGATAACCAACGATTCTTATTATCTCTTTCCAATAATTTAGAAATAATAGTTCCTTTACCAGCCCCACTTGGAGCACTAATAACAATCAACTGACCACTATCTTTTTGTTTTAACATTCTTTTATCCATTTATTATATCTCCTTACTATCTTTATAATAATTTATTTTTTGAAATTCCTTTTTATAAAGCTTTTCATTATTAGTTATATCATATATTTTAGAAGTATTTATTTCAAATTCTAACATTTTATCTTTATTTTTAGTTATTTTAGAAATAATTGGAATATCAATATCTTTCTTAACTGAATTTAAATAAACTCTACCTTTATCATTGAAACCAAGTATTCTTATATAACTTATTTCTTTGAAAATGTCATCATCACTTTTCTTAAAATTACAAAGTATATGTAATAACATTCTACTTATTTTATTATAAGTATATTTTTTAGATTTTACTTTCATTATTAATTCATCAATTGAATTAACTTCATTTATATATTTTTTAAATAATTTATCAAATCCAACATCAACTGTTTGATATTCTTCTAAATTATATGAAGTAATTATTTTATATTTAAGTATTTTAAAATAATCATCTAAATAATGTAAATTAGTAAGATAAGGTATTACGAAACTAGGTACTTCTCTGGTAATAGATTTATTATTTTTTAAAGCTTCTCTTATTGAAGTAGCACTTGAAAATACCTTATTTAATTCTTTTTCATGATAATTATTTATTCTTTTTATAATTACAGGTTCTATATTATAATTATATTTTAATATTGTCTTTATATAACTTACTCCTAATAAATCATTTGGAGTATCTATTTTTTTACCAGTTAAGTCTTCTAATGCTTTAGATAAAGCAGTAGGGTAATTATATCCAAATTTAGAATAAATTTTTACTAGTTTATCAAATTCATCATTATTTAATTGAGTACTTGCAATTAATTTTAAATCATCAATATTATCAGATTCACTACCAAAAATAAGTTTATCTACCTTTAAATATTCAAGTAAAGTAATAGCCCCATAACTAAAATAATCAGCTGATTGAGTAGCAAATGCAAATGGTAATTCAACCACTAAATCAACACCTGCTTTTAAGGCAATTTCTGTTTTTTTCCATTTATCAATAATAGAAATATCTCCTCTTTGAGTATAATTACCACTTAATATTAAAATTAATTTATAATCGGGATACATTTCTTTAATTTTTTTAATTTGATACATATGCCCATTATGAAATGGATTATATTCAGCAATTAAACCTATAGCTTTCATAATATTCCTCTTTTCTTGTTCTTATTTTAACATAGTCGTTTTCTTTTTACAATTTGCATATAATAGAATGTAAAGTTAGTTAATTTATAAATATTTCAACAAATAATAATTAAAAATATGATATAATCATAACGAGTGGAGGGCATTCATGAAAGTTGTTATTGTAGCAGGTGGTACTGGTGGACATATATATCCAGCCATTGCCATTATAAATAAAATAAAGGAAAAAGAAAAAGATACCAAGTTCTTATATATTGGGACAACTGATCGTATGGAAAAAGACTTAATACCAAAACTTGGCATTAAATATAAAGGCATTCCAATGACTGGACTTAATAGAAAAAATATTTTCAAAAATTTTAGTGTTTTAAATATGTTTCGCAAAGCTATAAATGAAGCAACTGAAACTTTAAAAGAATTTGGGCCGGATATTGTAATCGGAGCAGGTGGTTATATTACTTCTCCTGTTTTATATGCTGCCCATAAATTAGGAATTCCTACTTTAATCCATGAGCAAAACTCCATACCCGGTGTATCTAATAAATTTATTGGTAAATTTGCCGATAGAATTTGTGTTTCTCTTCCAGGAAGTATGAAAATGTTTCCTAAAGAAAAAACAGTTTATACAGGAAATCCACGAAGTGAAGAAATAATAAAAGTTCCTATTAAGAAAAAAAGTGAAATAGGCATGAATGACAATGAAAAATTAGTTATTATTGTAATGGGTTCTTTAGGAAGTACCACTATGACTAAAAAAATTAAAGAGTTAATTCCAGGCTTTAATAATAAAAATTATCAAGTATTAATAATTACAGGTAATAATTATTACAAAGATTATGAAGAAATAACTATTCCTAATAATGTAAAAATAGTCCCATTTATGAATGATTTAATTAACTTATTAAAAAGTACGGATTTAATTATTTCTCGTGCCGGAGCATCTACAATTGCTGAAATTACAGCTATTGGACTTCCTGCTATTTTAGTACCAAGTCCATATGTTACTAATAATCATCAATATAAAAATGCTAAAGAATTAGAAGATAATGGTGCCTGTATAATAATTACTGAAGAAGATTTTTCTCGTGATAAAATTATTAATGAAATAGATAAGTTGTTTGATAATAAAGAGTTATATGATAAGATGAGTGCCTCAAGCAAAAAATTAGGAATAGTTGACTCAGCCACTAGAATATATAATGAAATAAAAAAAATTACTAGGTGATTAAGATGAAAAATATTATAAAAGATATAAAAAACTTGAATATCAAAATATATGAAAATGTTGATTTAAGTAAGTATACAACCTATAAAGTAGGTGGTAAATGTCTTGGTATTGCCTATCCAAAAAATACCAGTGAATTGGTATCTCTTTTAAAATTACTAAAAGCTAATTCTATTAAGTATATGATTTTAGGAAATGGTTCAAATTTACTTTTTAGTAGTAAATTCTATGATGGTATCTTGATTAAGTTAGCTAGTTTTGATGACATCGAGTTTATTGGTAAAAAAAAGGTTAGAGTTGGTGCCGGATATTCATTAATAAAATTAAGTTTAATGTGTGCTAAAAAAGGACTTACTGGTCTTGAATTTGCATCAGGTATTCCTGGAACAGTAGGTGGAGCAATTTTTATGAATGCAGGTGCTTATAAGTCTGATATGGGATATGTTGTTGAAAGTGTTAAAGTTTTAACACCAGATAATAACATAATTAATTTAGAAAATAGAGAACTTGATTTTCACTATCGTTCCTCCTTTCTACAAAAACATAGAGACTATATTTGCCTAGAGGCCATTTTTGAATTAGAAATTGGTAAGAGAGAAGCCATCGAACAAGTTATAAGAGAAAGAAGAGAAAGAAGAGTTACTTCTCAACCTCTAGAATATCCAAGTGCCGGTAGTGTATTTAGAAATCCCGATGGTAATTACGCCGGAAAATTAATTGAAGATTGTGGCTTAAAGGGAAAGAAAAAAGGTGGAGCCATGATTAGTAATAAACATGCAAACTTTATAATTAATTATAAAAATGCTAAAAGCGAAGATATTAAATATCTAATTGATTTAGCTCATGATAAAGTTTTAAAAGATTATGGAATAAATATGAAAATTGAACAAGAATTTATAAATTGGGAGTAATTATGGCAAAAAAAATAGTAAAAAGAAAGAAATTAAAATTAGGTAACTTTTTAATAGTCCTTTTAATTTTAACAGTACTAGTTTTTTTTGTATATTATTTATTACAAGAACCAATTAAAAATATTATTATAAAAAATACTAATTATTTAAATGATGATTATATTATAAATTTAGCTGGTATTAAAAATTATCCTAGTTTTTTTCTAACCAGTAGCGGGAAAATAAAAAATAAATTATTAAAATCAGATTACATAGAAAAAGTAACTATAAAAAAAGAGCCTGGTTTTATATTAGAACTAAATATTGAAGAATCAAGACCATTATTTTATAATTCTAATAATAACAAATATGTCTTAAGCAATAAAAAAGAAATAGCAAGTGAAACGATAAATAATAGCTTTAGAGTGCCAAGACTTATAAATTATGTTCCAGATAATAAGTATAATAAATTTATAAAAAATATGATTAAAGTAGATGAATCAGTATTATCAAAAATTAGTGATATTGAATATTTACCAAATGATTATGATAAAGATAGATTCTTACTATATATGGATGATGATAATATGGTATATCTTACTTTAACTAAGTTTAAGATGATAAATCATTATAATGAAGTATTAGCTCAACTTGATAATCATAAAGGTATTTTATATTTAGATAGTGGTAATCATTTTAAAATAATGGAGTAGTTTATGAGAATTATCAAGAATAATATTCTATATATAGTAGTATTTATTATTTCGTTTATATTACTTATATTATTTGGAAGCAATAATACTGATATTATTTGGAATTATGGTGATTGTATTGCCTTAACTAGAGGATTAATTCCATATAAAGATTTTAATATTATAACAACACCTCTTTATCCATTACTTATGAGTAGTTTTTTATTTCTTAATAGTAATTATTATATATTTATTTTAGAACAATCTCTACTAATTACTATTTTATTTTATGTAATAGATAAAAATATTGGTCATAAAAGTATATTATTATTTAGTCTATCTCTCTTCCCAAATTTTTATATTCTATTTCCTAATTATAATTTCTTTGTAGTATTTTTAGTAATTATAATATATCTATTAGATAAAAAAAATTATAGTGATTTATTTGTTGGAATTTTACTAGGTTTATTAATACTTACAAAACATACCATCGGTGGAGTAATATTAATATGCAGTTTAATTTCAACTTTTAGTTTAAAAAAAAGTTTGAAAAGAATAGGTGGATGTATATTACCTGGTATTGTATTTATTATTTATTTGATTATTACTAAGTCCCTTTATAATTTTATAAATTTAAGTATTTTTGGTTTGTTTGATTTTAACAATAAGAATAATTTGATTTTACCTTTACCATTAATTGTTTTTATTTTAATAATAATATACTTAATTTATTCTTTTGTAAAAAATCCAAAAGAAAAAGCCAATTATTATTTATTAGGCAGTTTAATATTTGTATATCCTATAATTGATTATTTTCATATAAATTACTTAATATTTATTACATTATATTTTATACTTGAAAAAATTAAAATTAAAAATAATAAAAAATATATGGAAAAAATAAGTGCTTTTATAATAATAGAATTAATATTTTTTAATATAATTTCAAATATTAACTATTATAAAAATATACATCTTTATAATATAAATCATTTTCAAGGATATTATATGCATAAAGAAGATTATAAATATTTTGATGCTGCTTATAAAAAATATAAAAAATATAATAATTGTAAAATGATAAGTATGCAATCAATGCTTTTTGATATTGCAGCTGACAAAAATATTAATTATTTTGACATTCCATTATATGGCAATTTTGGTTATGATGGCATAAATAATATGAAAAAGAAAATATCTAAGATGCATAATACTTATATATTTATTAATTATTTTAATAATAGACAATTTGCTAGAGAATTATGTGATTATGTTAAGAAAAAAGGAAAATATATAGAAAAAGTAGGAGATTATGAGATATATTATATTGAGTAGGTGAATTATGAAAAAAATATTAAATGAAAAAAACATAATTTTATTTATTATATTTATATCTATGTTATCTCTTAACTATTTATACCCATACATTTCAGATGATTATACTTATATGTATAAATATGATAATTTTGAGAGAATAAAAAATATAAGTGACATTTTTTTCTCTATGAAAGATCATTACTTCTTGTGGGGTGGAAGAGTACTAGCACACTCTCTAGCAAGCGTCTTCCTCTTACTTCCAAAAAATATATTTAATATATGTAATTCTATTATGTATACTATATTTATTTATTTGATTTATTTAATAGGCAGAAGAAATAATAAAGATAATTATAACTATCTATTTATTATTCATTTACTTATTTGGTTTATAAATATATCTTTTGGAGAAGTAACTTTATGGTTAACAGGTTCTTGTAACTACTTATGGACAAGTGTAATTATATTATTATTTTTATATTTATTTCATAAAGAAAATAAAAATGTTATTATATTTTCTATACTAGGAATACTCGCTGGTATGTGTAATGAAAACTTTTCTTTATCTATTATATTTGTTTGTATATTATTTGTTATTTTTAATAAAAATTATAGAAATAAAAATAACTATATAGGAATTATATTCCTTATAATAGGATATCTCTTCTTATTTTTAGCTCCCGGTAATTTTATAAGAGCTAGTGCTGGCGTAAACAATATAATAACTATCACACAAAAAATATTATACTTAATAAAAGTATTTAGTTTATTAATTATTTTTATATTATTATTAAGCTATGTTTTATATAAAAAGAATAAATTAAAAAAAGATTACCTTATCTATATATTAGGATCAATTATATGTATATTATTCTTAGTAGTAGCTCCAACATTTTCTCTTCGAGCAACTATAGGGACTCTTATATATAATTTAATTATTATAATTGATATTTTATTCAGCTTTAAGTTTGATCTAAATAAATATATTTATCTAATATTAGGAGTTATATATCTAATTAGTTATCTATATACATTACAAGATACTTATAATTTAAATAAGTATATTAACAATTTAAATAACTTTAAGAATAAAGATGTAGTAATTAATAGATATAAAAGAACTACAAAAAGAGTAATAAATCTTGATATGTTTAATTCTTATAAAAATGATATTATAAATAAAAAAATAGCTAAGTACTATCATTTAAAAAGTATTAAATTTATAAAATAGTATGTGAAGTATGAAAAAAGCAATAAATAAGTATAAAACAATTATATTTTTAGTATTTATATTTATAATTATTCTAATAATATAAATCACTTTGAATATAGAAATCTATTAGAAAAGGATATCAACATAACTAATAAAGTATATGCCCATTTACATAAAAATAAGAATAAATATGTATTCTTAGCTCAAAAAGGTTATTATTTTAGAATTATAAATGATGAGAAGATTACTTATTTAAATTTAATTAATTAAGGGACTCCATCTGATAAGAAAGCGATAAAATATGTTATCAAAAACGACAGAAAGGTAGATTCTATTGAAACATATGATATATATATTAAATAAATAGGGTGGTTACATGAAAAAATTTATAAAAGATAATAAACTATTAATATTATTTATTTTAGTTTTAATAAGCTTTTGCTTATTTTCTATGATTTTCGTAACTTATGAAAATGATTATTTTTGGCATATTAAAGCCGGAGAGTATATGGTTAAACATCATACAATACTTACGAAAGATATATTCTCTTGGAATTTAGTTGGAAAATATTGGTTTTCTCATGAATGGTTATTTGAAATTATTTTATACAGATTTTATAAGTTATTTGGTAATTTACATATATATATTTATACTTTTATTTGTTTTTTTATTTTATTAATAAGCATATTTATACTTCATAAAAAAGAGTATTTAAAAAATATTCCATTTTGTTTAATTTGGTTAGTTGCATCTATTATTTTAATTCACTTTTTACAAGCCCGTCCTCATTTAATTACATATGTTTTTATTTCATTTTTAGTATATATTTTATTTGATTTGTATAATAATGAGAATTCTAAAAAAATATATTTTATTCCTCTAATTTCTCTTTTATGGGTAAACATTCATGGAGGAAGTAGTAATCTTATCTATATATTACCAATTATATTTATTATTAGTGGTTTATTTACATTTAATTCTTCAAAGTTAGAAAATAAAAGATATTCCAAGAAACAAATTATTAAATATTCTTTATGTATTATATTAGGATTTTTACCATTATTTATCAATCCTCATGGTATTAAGATGATAACATATCCTTATACTAATATGGCAAATAAATTAATGATTTCCAACATAACTGAGTGGCAACCTACAAATTTAAATAATATACAACATTATATGTATTTTATTTTAGCTTTTATAATATTTATGATTATGTTTATAAGTAAAATGAAAATAAGGTTAATTGATTTTATACTCTTTTTAGCAGGATTATATCTTGGACTTAAAAGTATTAGATTTTGGCCATTTATTTATATTTTTATGTCTCATTCAATATTTTATTATGTTAAAGAAAGAAAAAAAGATCCTGGTACAAATATTATATTATTAATTTTATCTATCTTTTGTATTTTAGTATTTGTAAGTAATATTCCTATTTTACGACTAAAACCGCCAAAGATAGTAAGTGACAAAGCAATTAATATTTTAAAAAGAGAAAAGCCAAATAAATTATATAACTATTATGACTATGGAGGATACTTAATTTATAAAGATATTGATGTTTTTATTGATGGTAGAGCAGACTTATATTCTGAATATAATTATCGGGATTATTTAGACATTTTTTATTTAAAGTATAATTATAATAAACTATTAAATAAGTATAATTTTGATTATCTTATTGTTCCTAGAAAGAGCGGACTTTCTACTTATTTAAATGAAAATAATAAATATGATTGTATATTTAATAATAAAAAAATAGTAATTTATAAGTTAAAATAGTTATTTATTATAAAAAACAGATTATACTTTTCAAAAAAAATCTTTTATAGTATAATTTATTTTAATGATAGGAGATGTTTACTTTGAGTGATATTTATACTGGAATTGATTTAGGTACAAATAGTATAAAAGTTGTTGTATGCGAAAAATTAAATGATAATTATCATGTTTTAGCATCTTCTAATGTTCCATCTAATGGTATAAAAAATGGTTATATCACTGATACTAAGTTAGCAATTAATTCTGTCAGCAAAGCAATAAAGCAAGTTAATGAAATGTTAGGTATCAAAATAGCAAAAGTAATTGCTTGTGTTCCACCAACAGATTGTAAAATGAATATTGCCATAGGTAGTACTAGTGTAATTGATTACAATGATATTTCATCCATTGATATATCAAATGTAATTAATGATGCCTTAAAAGGCTATGACTTTACTGAAGAAGAATTAGTTACAGCTATGCCAATAAGTTTTACTGTTGATGATGAGAAAAATGTTCGGGATCCTAAAGGTATGAAAGGAAGTATTTTACAAACAAGAGTAGTTATTGGAACAATGCCTAAAGAATCATTGTATAGAATACTAGAAGTTTTAAGACAGAGTGGAGTAGAAACTGTTGATATTACTTTTAATTCTTTTGGTGATTACTATACAGTAAAAACAAGACAATATGATGAAGAAGTAGGAGCAATTATTAATTTAGGCGAAGAATCTACTAATGTTTCTATTTTTAATAAAGGTATTCAAATAAAAAATAGTTTGATTCCATTTGGAAGCAGAAATGTAGATAAAGACTTAACTTATGTTTTTAAATCTAAAATGAGTGAATCTAGAAAATTAAAAGAAGATTTTGCTGTGGCCCTTTCTAGTATGGCAGATTCTAATGATACTTGGACTATTGAATTGGATAAACAAACAACTAAAGAAGTCAATCAAGTAGGAGTTTCTAAAGTAGTAGAAGCTAGGGTTAAAGAGCTTTTAAAACTTGCTAAAAATGAAATAAAAAACTTAACAAATAGAGAAATCCGTTATATAATTGTAACAGGTGGCTTAAGCGAATTAGCTGGTTTTTCTTATTTAGTAGAACAGGAATTTGGTTTTGTTGCTAAAGTATGCAATATTAATGTCATGGGAATTAGGCATAATATGTATAGTAGTTGTTATGGAGCAATTAAATATTTTAATGATAAATTAGATTTGAGAGGTAAACATTATAATATGGTTACCAATGAAGATGAAGCAAAACTTTCTTCAGTTACTTCATCAATAACAACAAATGAAAATGTAATTAGTAAAGTGTTTGGACACTTTTTCTCAGATTAAGGAGGGTAATGTATGGTAGGCGGACTTGAGATGGATCAGTTAGCAAAGATTAAAGTCATCGGATTAGGTGGCGGTGGCGGAAATGCCATAAATAGAATGGTTGAATCTGGTGTTAAAGGAGTAGAATTCATAGCTGCAAATACAGATTTACAAGTTTTAAATACATCAAAGGCGGATGTTAAAATCCAAATTGGAGCAACTTTGACGGATGGACTTGGAGCTGGTGGAAAACCAGAAATTGGAAAAGAATCTGCTGTAGAATCAAAAAAAGAAATAGAAGATGCCTTGTCAGGTGCTGATATGGTATTTATTACTGCTGGAATGGGCGGAGGAACAGGAACTGGAGCGGCTGCTGTAGTTGCAGAAATTGCTCAAGGACTTGGTGCTTTAACAGTAGCAATAGTTACAAAACCATTCTCATTTGAAGGAAAGAGAAGAATGGACAATGCACTACAAGGAATTGAAGAATTAAAAAAACATGTTGATACACTAATTGTTATTCCAAATGATAAATTAAGGGAAATTATTGATAAGTCCACACCAATGTTAGAAGCATTTAAAGAAGTTGATAATGTTCTAAGAAGAGGAGTTCAATCAATTTCTGATTTAATAGCTGTTGTTGGACTTGTTAATCTTGACTTTGCTGACGTAAAAGCAGTTATGGAACATAGTGGCCGTGCAATCATAGGTATCGGAATTGGTATGGGAGAAGATAGAGCCCTAGAAGCAGCTAAACAAGCCGTTTCATCACCACTTCTTGAAACTTCAATTGAAGGAGCAACAGATGCTATTATTAATATTACAGGTGGTGTTAATTTAACATTGTTTGAAGCAGAGCAAGCCGCTGAAGTAGTAAGAAATGCAAGTAATACAGATATTAATACTATATTTGGATCAGTTATTAATGAAAATCTTAACGACGAAGTAATTGTTACAGTAATTGCTACTGGCTTTGATAAAAAGAAAACACCTGAAACAACTCCATCCTTTGCTAATAATAGTAATAATAATAGAAGAAGTAGAGATGATTACTCATTTAATTCACCTGAACTTTTAAATTCAGATAATGATGATTCAGGAGATATTGATAGAGAGATACCATCATACTTTAGAGATAGAAATTTATAAATAAAAATATTGGACTAAAATTAGTCCTTTTTTTTGTAAAAAAAAATTAATGAATAATTCATTAATATTAATAAGATATCTTTTGTTCCCATTTTTTCTTATTTTCTGCTGCTCTTATTACTTGGGCAAGTAAATTTAAAGCAATTTGCTCAGTCTTTCTATTAACATCGCGCAATGGATTAAATTCAACTAAGTCATATGAAAGTACTTGATTCATATGATTTATAATATAATTATTAATTTTCATAGCTTCATCTTCATTTATACCATCATACTCAGGAACAGAGACACCCGGAGCTACATCTGGATCAATTACATCCAAATCATAGCTTATATGAATACCTTTTGTTTTATAACCAGCAATCTTAAAAGCTTCATCCATAATGGCATCTATTCCTTTTTCTCGAATATCTTTTGTACTAAAGACAGTTACTCCAGAATATCTGACATTATCTTTTTCAGCTTCATCAACACTTCTAGCACCAATAATAACTGTACGTGATGGTTGAATTATCTTTCCATCATGATAATATCTTAATTCACTATTTTTATATCCATTGATTGCTGCAAGTGGGAGCCCATGAATATTTCCAGTTACCGTAGTTTCAAATGTATTATAATCAGTATGAGCATCAATCCAAATAATACCGACATCAATATTTACTTTTGCAACTGCCAATGCGCTAGCAATAGATGCCGAATGATCTCCACCAATCATAATAGGAAAATATTCCTCTTTAATTTTATCAACCATATTTTTATATAAATTAGTATTAAATTTTTCAATTTCGTATTCGTTTTTTCTACGATCTGATAAATTTCTACTTTTAATTATATCTTTATCTTGTTGAAACATCATTGCTTCACCTTTATAAAATTGTTTAATATCATTCATTAATTGAATAGGACCTAAACTAGCACCATCCATATTAACCCCTAAATCAGTTCCTGCACCAAATATCATTGTTCTCATATAATCACCATAACCATTTTATTACAAATGATATTATATCGCAAGAAAAACTCTTTGATTATTCGACAAATTATTGTATAATTTAGTATAGGTGATTTTATGAAAAAGTTAAGTGAATTGTATCCAGAAATTAATTCAGATATAATAATTAAAGGCATTAAAATAAATTCTAAAGATGTAGAAGAAGGAGATTTATTTGTTTGCACTAAAGGAGTTACTGCCGATAGACATGATTTTATTGATGATGCGATAAAGCATGGTGCAGCAGCAGTTGTTATTAGCAAAGATGTTGGTAATAAAAGTGTTCCTCTTATAAAAGTACCGGACACAAATCGTGAACTTCCATATTTATGTCAAAAATTTTATGATTATCCAGATCACAAACTAAAGATGATTGGTATTACTGGAACAGATGGAAAAACATCCACTACAACAATTATACAAACTTTAATTGGTAGTGATATCTGTGGCTATATTGGTACAAATGGTCGAAGTTGTGCCGGATTCAAGGGTGATAATCCAAATACAACACCAGATGCTCCATATCTATATAGCTATTTAGATGAATTTGTTAAATATAATTGTCATTATGCTGCTATGGAAGCATCAAGTGAAGCCTTTTTTAGAGGTCGTCTTCAAGCTATAGAATTTGATGTCTCTGGTTATACTAATGTTACATCAGAACACTTGAACATTCATGGTAGTTTTGAAAATTACTTAGATTCTAAGCTAAACTTAGTAAGACAAACTAAAAAAGATGGTTTTTGTATACTAAATCATGACGATAAATATTTTAATTCTTTTAAAGATGCTTGTAATGGTCATGTCCTAACTTATGGTAAAGGTGAAGACAATGATTTACAAATAATAGACTTTACAATTTATCCAAATCATACAGAAATAAATTTTAAATATAAAGAACGTAAATTCTTTGTCGATAGTCCATTAATGGGTGATTTCAATGTCTATAACTTAGCTTGTGGACTGCTTTGTACTTTAGCTCTAGGTTTTAGTCTTGATAAAATATTAGAAAATGTTAAAAATATTAAAGTAGATGGTAGACTAGAACTATTAAAAACAGATACTCCATATTATGTAATGGTTGATTATGCTCATACTCCTAATGGTATAGCTAACTTATTAAATTTTGTTCATACATTAAATATAAATAGAAGTATTGTCGTAATTGGACAAGCTGGAGAAAGGGATCCATTTAAAAGGCCAAAAGTAGGTAATATAGTTGTTGAAAATGCAAGCTATGCGATATTTACATATGAAGACCCTCGAAGTGAAGATCCTGCTAAAATATGTGAAGATATAATAAGTGAATTAAAAGCAACTCATACTAATTATGAAATTGTATTAGATAGAAGAAAAGCTATTCAAAAAGCTATTGATATAGCTAAAGATAATGATATGGTTTTAATATTAGGTAAAGGAAATGAAACCTATGAGAAATTAAAAAATGAAACAATTTATTTTAACGATATAGAAGAAGCCTATAATGCTGTCGCAACAAGAAAAATAAAAGAAGGGACTACTAACTAGTAGTTCTTATTTAAAGGAAAATTATGTTTAGAAAAATAATTAAAATTATTTTAGTATTCCTTTGTATGTTGACAATTTTTATGTTTTCTAGTGATAATGGAACTAAATCATCAGAAAAAAGTGATAATTTAATTGTAAATACAATTGAAATATTTAAAAATAAGAAATTAAATAAAATAAGTAAAAAGAAATATATAAAAAAATATGTCTTTATTGTAAGAAAAACTGCTCATTTTACTATTTATTTAATCTTAGGATTATTAATAATTAGCTTATTAAAAGAATATATGATAATATCTTCAAAGACATTTTTTTTAGCAATCATCTTAGTCTTCTTATATGCTTGTACTGATGAATTTCATCAATATTTTGTACCGGGAAGAGATGCTAAAGTATTTGATGTAATAATAGATACTTTAGGTGGTAGTGTTGGTACATTTATATATTATTTTTTTAGGAGGAAATCATGGATAAGAAAAAGCAATTAGCCAAAAATACAATAATTATATTCTTTGGTCGAGTATGTACTCAACTTATTTCTTTCTTTTTACTTCCATTATATACATCATATTTAAAAACTAGTGAATATGGTATAGTTGATCTAATTCAAACTTATGTTACATTATTAGTACCAATTATTACTTTAGAACTTGAAATGAGTATTTTTAGGTATTTAATTGATAGTCGTGGTAAAGTTAAAGAAACAAATAAACTTCTAAGTAATAACACTTATATTTTAAGTATTAGTTTATTAATATTTAGTATTTTATATATAATAGTATCATGTTTTATAAATATTCCATATCGTTGGTTAATCTTAATAGATATAATTGTCTGTGTCTTATCAGGTAACTTCTTGCAGGTAGCAAGAGGCCTTGGACATACTATGGATTATGCTATTAGTTGTATTTTAACAGGTCTTACCACAGCTGTTTCTAATATTATACTTATTTGTATTTTTCATATGCAAGCTGAAGGTATGATTATCAGTATGGCTTTAGCAAACTTTATGTGTTCACTATACTTATTTATTAGATTAAAATTATATAGTAAAGAAAGAACAAATCTAAAGAAAGTAGACCATAGTTTAATAAAAGATATGTATAAATATTCTCTACCATTAATACCTAATGGAATAAGTTGGTGGATAGTTAATGTAAGTGATAGAAGTATTATAAGTTTTATTATGGGATCCGCTGCTAATGGATTATATGCTATTAGTAATAAATTTCCAACTATAATTTCTAGCCTAACTGGAGTATTTAATTTAAGTTGGAGTGAATCAGCTGCTCTTCATATAAATTCTAAAGATAGAGATGAGTTCTTTTCTGATATAATAAATACTGTTCTTAGATTCTTCATGGCTCTAGGGGTAGGAATGATTGCTTGTATGCCATTTATATTCCCATTATTTATTAATAGTAAATATAATGAAGCTTACAACTATATACCACCTCTAGTCTTAGGAACAATATTTAATGTTGCAATATGTTTATATAGTCAAATATATCTAGCTAAGAAATTATCTAAAAAAGTCGCCTCAACTGCTATAGTAGGAGCTATTATAAATATCATAATAAATGTCTTATTTATAAAAAAGATAGGTCTTTATGCCGCTTCTCTCTCAACAATGATAAGCTATTTAGTAATGGCAATATATAGACACTATGATATAAAAAAATATGCAAATATTAAAATAGATAAAAAAATGATTATAGAAGGAATATTAATATATGCTATTACAATTATTATATATTATCAAAAAAATATTATTTTAAAAGCAATATGTCTAGTAGTAGTCTGTATTTATGCTTATCTTTCTAATAAGAATTTCTTAAAATCAAGTTTTATGACTATTGTTCATAAATTAAAAAGATAATTAATAATAAAATTACATATAATTATTTAGGTGATTATATGTTTTTATTTTCAATAATTAGAAATTTATTTTGTTTTACTGGAAGTTATTCTAATGATGCTTTCCTCGAACCATTAAGTGTTGAGGAAGAAAAAAAATGCATTGAAAAAAAATTAAAAGGAAATAAGAATGCTAGAAATATGCTTATTGAACATAATCTAAGATTAGTTGCTCATATAGTTAAAAAGTTTGATAAAGATTCCTCTTTAAATGATGATTTAATAAGTATTGGAACTATAGGTTTAATTAAAGGAGTAGATACATTTTCTCCAGATAAAGATGTTAGAATTACAACATACTGTGCTAGATGTATTGAAAATGAGATTTTAATGTATTTTAGAAAGAATAATAAATATAATAATGATATTTCTATTAATGATACTATTGGCTATGATAAAGATGGTAATGAAATAATGATTCAAGATATTATTAAGATGAATGATATTTCATTTGATGAAGATATTGATTTAAAAGACAATATTAAAAGTTTATATAAGTATTTAGATGTACTAACTCCTCGAGAAAAGAAAATTATTATTAATAGATATGGTTTAGGTAATAATCAAGAATTAACTCAAAAAAAAATTTCTACTAAATTAGGAATTAGTAGAAGTTATGTTTCAAGAATTGAAAAAAGAGCATTAGCTAAATTACTTAGGGAATTTATAAAAGATAAAAAATTGTAAATAATATTATTACTGATTCTTTACAAAAATATATACTAAAACTATAATATTAATAACTTATGGGAGTGGTAGAGTGCAAGCAAAAATTTTATTAAAAAGAAAATTAAGAAGATTTCGTAATAAATATTATTATAACCCAATATTTGGTTGGTCAATAGTAGTTATTTTAATAATATTTACCATTTCTTTATTTGATTTGTTACTCTTACCACACATAAATTTAAATGGTAATAAAATAATCTTTCTGGAATTTAAAAATAATTATAAAGAATTAGGTTATAAAGCTAGTTATCAAGGCAATGATATTACAAATAATGTTAAAGTAAAAGGACAGGTTAATTCAAATAAATTAGGTACTTATAAAATAATTTATAAAGTAAAAACAAAATATTTTATTAGAAAAGCAACTAGATATATTTTTGTTAAAGACATGACTCCTCCTAAAATAAAAATAGATAATAAAAGTATTTACGTATGTCCAAATAAAAAACTTGTTCCAAAGAAAATCCAAGTAATAGATAATTATGATGGAGATATTTCAAAAAATTTAAAATATAAGTTAAAAAAAGATTCTATTACTTATTATATTTCAGATAGTAATGGTAATAAAACTACTTTAAAGAAAAAAATAATTTATAAAGATAAATATCCACCTAAAATTATTTTAAATGGTGATGAAAATATATTTTTATCTGTCGGAGAACCATATAATGAACAAGGTTATAATGTTAAAGATAATTGTGATGATAAACCTAAAGTAATCATAAATGGTAAAGTAGATATTAATAAACCTGGTAAATATAATATTAAATATACGGCATTTGATAAAAGTAAAAATAAGTCAACTATAATTAGGCATGTTATAGTTAGTAGTATAAATAAGCCTGGTGTAATTTATTTAACTTTTGATGATGGTCCACATGAAGGAACAACTAATATAATATTAGATATATTAAAAGAAGAGGGTGTTCATGCTACATTTTTTGTAACTAGTAATGGACCTGACTATTTAATAAAAAGAGAATATTCTGAAGGTCATAGTATTGGATTACATACTAGTTCGCATAATTATTCAATTATTTATTCTTCAACTGAAAACTTTTATAAAGATTTAGCAATCGTTAATAAAAGAGTAAAAAATATAACTGGAAAAGAATTTCATATTATTAGATTCCCAGGTGGATCAAGTAATACAGTAAGTAAAAAATATTCGCCTGGTATTATGTCTACTTTAACAAAAGATGTAGTTAACAAAGGCTACAAATACTTTGATTGGAATATAAATTCCCAAGATGCTGAATGGGGAAAACATACAAGTGAAGAAATAAAAAATAATGTTATTAATAGTCTTAGAAAAGATAAAGCTAATATTGTTTTAATGCATGATATAAAACCATATACTAGAGATGCCTTAAGGGATATTATTAAAATAAGTAAAGAACAAGGTTATACCTTTGATGTATTGACTATTGATAGTGCCATGGTTTGTCAAAAAGTAAATAATTAGACATAAATAATAATTTATTATATAATTATTATGGTGATTTTATGTCTTTATTTAAACCTACAATATATAAAAAAGATATATTTAATATAGATTATAATAATTTAAAAGAAAAAGGAATTAAATGTTTAGTCTTTGATCTAGATAATACTTTAGGATTAATTGATAATAAGAAATGTCCTAGAAAAACAAAAAAATTATTAAAAGAATTAAAAAAAGACTTCTTAATATTAATTTGTTCTAATAATACTAAAAAAAGATTAAAGCCATATCTTAAAGACTTAGGAATAGGTGGTGTTGCTTGGAGTATGAAACCATCTACAAGAGGTTTAAGAAAAATAAAACATAATTATAATTTAAAGAAAAAAGAAATGTGCATGATAGGTGATCAGATTGTTACTGATATATTAGCTGGTAATAGATATAGAATAATGACTATTCTAGTTGATCCGTTAGGAGAAGCTGACTTAAAAATAACTGGTTTAAATAGAAAAATAGAAAAGAAAATAGTTGATAAATATACAAAGAAAGGTATATTTGAAAGAGGTAAATATTATGGATAATAATAAAAAATATTGTAAAGGATGTGGAATACTCTTACAAGATCAAAATCTCTTGCAAGAAGGCTATACTACAAGTTTAGAAAATGATTATTGTCAAAGATGTTTTAGATTAAAAAATTATGGAGATTATCAAGTAGTTACTAAATCTAATGAAGAATACTTAAATATAATTAAAAGTGTTGGAGAAACAAAAGATCTAGTATTATATATTACTGATTTACTTAATTTAGATGAAGATATTACTAAAATTAGAAATTTAATAAATAATAAAATGATTCTTGTACTTAATAAAAGAGACTGTTTACCAGAATCAGTTAAAGATGAAAAATTAATAAAATATATAGAAGACATGAATCTAAATTTTGAAGAAATAATTGTAGTTTCAGTAAAAAATAATTTGAATATTGATTATTTATTTAGAAAAATCAAATATTTTCAAACATCACGTAATGTCTATATAATAGGACATACTAATGCTGGTAAAAGCAGTCTAATAAATAAATTAATAGAAACTTATTCAGAAAATGGGCAAGAGTTAACTGTAAGTCCACTACCATCAACTACTTTAAATATGATAAAAATTGATATAAATAAATACTTAACTTTAATTGATACACCTGGATTAGTAAGTAGTGATTCTATATTAAATAGAGTAGATGTTTCTATGATAAAGAAAATGTCTCCAAAAAAAGAAATAAAACCACGTACTTATCAATTAAAAAAAGGTCAATCAATAGTTATTGAAGATCTAATTAGAATTGATTATATTGAAGGAAATAAGAATAGTTTTACATTATTTATATCTAATGATTTAAAAGTAAAAAGATTATTTAATATTATTAATAATGATAATTTAAAGGATAAATCTAAAATTACTTATAATGTAAAATATAATGAAGATTTAGTTATAGGTGGAATGGGCTTTATCAAAATAGTCAATAAAGGAACAATAGATATTTATATAGATAGTGGAGTTAAAACTTACTTAAGAAAAAGTTTAATATAAGTCAATTAATTGACTTATTTTTTTATAAAAAATTATGTTTCACATCATTGACTAATATTCATAATAATATAAATGATAATGAAGAGAATAATCCAAATACTTCACATTTAAATAATATACTTATTTTAATGTTAATAAGTTTTTATGGATTTGTAGTTTATATAGAATTAAAAAAGAGTATGAAAACTAGATATTGATTATTATATTTGAGTTAAATTTAAACAAAAATAAGATTTGCAATTTTTTGCAAGTCTTTTTTGTAAATATTTTGTCAAGTTAAAAAAATTTGATTCTTAAATATTTACATTTATTATACGTTTAGTTATTATAATTATAGTAGTGGTTGATTGTGGTGAAAAGTGGGGGATGTCCAATGTTTATTGGTGAATATCATCATACAATTGATGAAAAAGGAAGAATTATTATACCAAATAAATTTAGAGATGAACTTGGAAGTAAGTTTATTGTTACTCGTGGAATAGAAAATTGCCTTTTTGTTTATTCAATTGAGAATTGGGAGAAAATTGTTACGAAACTTAATTCTCTACCTTTCACTAAAAAAGATGCGAGAAATTTTAATCGCTTCTTTATGTCAGGAGCTACACTTGTAGAGTTAGACAAGCAGGGAAGAATTAATATTAATAGTCCGCTAATTAATTATGCCGGATTAAACAAGAACTGTGTAATAATCGGAACCGGTGATAGAGTGGAAATTTGGTCTCTTGAAGCTTGGGACAATTACTTTAACTCTACAAAAGAGAATATGTCAGACATAGCTGAAAATTTATTTAATGAGAGTGTGAGTTTATGATGAAACATATAAGCGTTTTACTTAATGAGTCTATTTCCTCCCTAAACTTAAAAGAAAATAGTATTGTAGTAGATGCAACTCTAGGCTATGGTGGGCATAGTAGTAACATCTTAGATAGAATAAATAAGGGGTATTTATTCGCCTTTGACCAAGATAGTGAAGCTATTCGATATAGTACCGATAGACTTAAAAATATCGGTACTAACTTTACTATAATTAAAAGTAATTTTGTCAACATGAAAAAAGAACTTGAAAAATTGGGTGTCAATCATGTTGATGCAGTATTATTTGATCTTGGAGTATCATCACCTCAATTAGATGATAAAAGTCGAGGATTTTCGTTCCATGAAGATGCTAAACTTGATATGAGGATGGACAAAGATCAAAAACTATCAGCTTATGAAGTAGTTAATAACTATAGTGAAAAAGAACTAACTAATATATTTTATAAATATGGTGAGGACAAGTTTTCTAAAAATATAGCGAGAAAAATTGTAGAATATCGCAAGGCCAAGAAAATTGAGTCAACTTTAGAGCTTGTCGAAATAATTAAAAGTGCAGTTCCAATTAAATATAGGATTAACAAACATCCAGCAAGACAAATATTTCAAGCTATTAGAATTGAAGTAAATCATGAATTAGATGTTATTGAACCAGCATTAGAACAAGCTCTATCTTTACTTAATGTTGGAGGAAGAGTTGCTGTTATAACATTTCATTCTTTAGAAGACAGAATAGTCAAGAATTACTTCAAAAAAATGACAAAGATAGATGAAAAAGTTAAAGGTATGCCAAATATACCTGAAGAATATTTACCAAATTATAAATTGGTTATAAATAAGGCCATTACGCCAAGTGAGGAAGAAATTAAAAACAATCCAAGAGCCAGAAGTTCCAAATTAAGAGTAATAGAGAAAATAAAATAGGAGTTGAATTTAATGAAAAAGATTAAAAAGAAATATAAAGTTTCTAAATTTGAAAAGTTAATTTATTTTTTAGCTATACTTTTATTAGTTTTATCTCCTATCGCAATTGTATTTTCTAAAGCAACCTTATCTCAAATAAATTTTGAAGTAGAAAAGCAAAAAAAAGAGATAGATGAACAAAAGAAAACTAATGAATCTCTAGCAATGGCAATAGATGAATTAGCATCTCTTACTAAAATACAAGAAGTTGCAGAAGAACAAGGATTGAGTTATAATAATAACAATATTAAAACTATTGAAGATAACAAGTAGGAAGTGATATCCTTGAGAAAACGTAAGAAGGGAAATAATATTAAATATTCAAGAGTAATAGTTTTTATTTCTCTTCTTTTATTTTGTGCAATTATAGGTAGAGTCATTCAACTTGGTATGTCCAAAAAAATAGATGGAATAGATTTAAAACAACTAGCAACTAAAAGAGTTACTAAAACTGATATAATTTCGGCAAAAAGAGGAAATATTTATTCTAGTAATGGAGACATTTTAGCACAGAATGTTTCTTCTTATAAGTTAATTGCCTATCTTGATTCTAAAAGAACTACTAATAAAAATAGACCTCAACATGTTGTAGATAAAGAATTAACGGCTTCAAAGCTTGCCCCTATTTTAGGTATGGAAAAAGATGAAATATTAAAATATTTAAATAAAAAAGCTTATCAAACTGAATTTGGAACTCATGGAAAAGATTTAAATGAAATTACTAAAAAGCAAATAGAAGATTTAAATTTACCAGGTCTTGATTTTTATGAAACATTTAAAAGATACTATCCTAAGGGACAATTTGCATCATATACTATAGGTTATGCCAAAAGTAGTAGTAATGATGAAGATACATCTATAACTGGAGAAATGGGGATTGAAAAACAATATAATAAGATTTTAAAAGGAAAAGATGGTTATACTACTTATCAAAAAGATTTAAAAGGTTATAAGATTGCCGATACACCAGTTATTACTAAGGATGCAGAACAAGGAAAAGATATTTACTTAACGCTTGATGAAAACATTCAGTTTTTTGTTGAACAGGCACTAAATAATAGTAATCAAGGTTATAACTGGGAGTGGTTTCATATAACTTTATTAGATGCTAAAACTGGGGCAGTACTTGCTACCGCAACATCTCCTAGCTTTGATCCAAATAAACGAAATATAACAAATTATTTAGATATGCTATGTCAAAGTGCCTATGAACCAGGTTCAACTATGAAAACATTTACTTATATGGCTGCTATGGAAAATGGTGTCTATAATGGCACAGAAACTTATAAATCAGGAGTTTATACAACAGCAGATGGTACAGAAATAGGTGACTGGAATAGAAATGGTTGGGGAGTAATTTCTTTTGATAAAGGTTATGCTCTAAGTAGTAATGTCGGTGTCATTAATTTAATTAATCGTCATATGAATAGTCTCATGCTTAGACAATATTTTAAAAAACTTGGTTTTGGCAAAAAAACAGGAATTGAAATACCAAATGAAGTTAGTGGTAAATTAGGTTTTAAATATGAAACTGAAATATATAATGCTGGCTTTGGTCAAGGAATAACTACAACGCCAATTCAAAATGCCAAAGCCTTAACACCACTTACTAATGATGGTATGCTTCTAGAACCATATCTTGTATCAAAAATAGTTGACAGTGAAACCGGTGAAGTTATCCTTGAAAATAAAAGAACAGAACTAGAACGTGTTGCCTCAACTGATACCATAAATAAAATGCTAAGTTTAATGGATGATACAGTAAATGGTATTGGTAATACTGGTTCTGGTTATAGAATAGATAGTCATGAACTTATTGGTAAAACAGGTACTGCCCAAATTGCTAATGAAAAAAGTGGCGGATATTTAAGTGGTAAAGAAGATATTATTTCATCTTTTGCAGGAATTTATCCAAAGTCAAGCCCTAAAGTCATAATATACGCCTCAGTTAAAAAACCATCAGGCGGCTCCCAAAAACCTATTAGTAATGCAGTCAAAGAAATAGTTAATAATTTATCTAAATATTATGGTGAAAGTACTGATACTAACAAAGTAGAAATAAAAAATTATAAAGTAAAAAATTACATAAATAAAAATATAGATAAAGTAAAATTAGAATTAGAAAATAACAAAATAAATTATGTAACTCTAGGTAATGGTAATAAAGTAATGAAACAAACTCCAGAAAAAGGAGAAACAATAACAACTAATGATACTATCTTCTTAATCACGAATGATAATAATATCACAGTACCAAATGTTATAGGACTTTCATCTAAAATTGCCAAGAATTTACTACAAGATTTAAATATAAAAGTAAATTTAGATGGAGTAGGCTATGTTACAGAACAATCAATTAGTGAAGGTACAGCAATTACTCCTGGTATGGAAATAAAACTTACATTAAATCCAAAATTTAATTTAGGTGATAGTAATGAATAATAAAAAGCTAAAAACAATTTTAGAAATAGTAATTTTAATAATATGTACTATATATGTATTTCAAAAAGTAGAAAAGCCTTATATAAAAAACTTATTTGGTTCTAGTGATAGATTTATAAACTATAATAACTATAGTAATATGTTTGAAATAAATATTAACCAGGAAACAGACTTTATACTTGTGTTAAATAAAAATTATAAAATTAATCATATTATATTTTTAAGTACTAATACAAAATATTTATATAATAAAAATATTGAAAATATTGATAATAATAAAGAAATAATTAATAAAATAATAGAAATATTAATTACTAATAATTTATTAAAAACATCTTCTTCAATAACAATAACTAGATATGGAAAAACATATTATGACAAATTTAAAAATTATTTTACTAAGTCATTAGAAAATTATAATATATCAACAAATATAAATGAAAAAGACAATACTATAATAGGAAAAGCAAATGAGTTAAATTTAGAATATTCAACCGAAGAAGATGCTTTATTAAAACTAGATTATTATTCTAAAGAACTTATGTCTAAAGAAAAAAATAATATAAATGAATCGATTAATAATAATTTAGATGACGAAAATGCTAAAAGTTATAGTAATAATGTTTATAAAAAAATAGAGAAATATGTATATGAAAATAAAATAAAAGATTTACCAAAAGAAAATAGTAATTTATTAATAACTGATATTCCTGCAGATGATAATTTACAATATTATCCAGATCAAAATAGTTGGTATTATGTTTCTGATGAAAAGCTTTATGCTTATATTGAATTTAATAATAATGAAAAAATTTATAACTTTTGTTATAATGGAAGTATAGATAGTATTAAAAATGGGGTATGTTAAATGAAAAAGAAGATTAATATAAAAGATATTATGATAGTAATATTATGTTTTACTATTATATGCCTGGGTATCGGTTTTATTGTCATTTCAGTTAATCTTAATAGTTTAAAAAATGAAAAAAGTAATTATGATTTAAAATTTACTGATGTTACTAATATATCAACGGTTGGCGGAGGAAATAAAAAACCAGTTGGAGATATTAAAATAACAAAAAGTGGCAAATTATTAGATATGAATTTTACATTATATAATCCGAGAGATGAACTAGATTATAATATTACAATAGAAAATAGAGGAACAATAAAAGCTAAAATAATAGACATAATGGAAAGTCCTGAATTTGCTAAAGGAAACATGAAAAATAATCTTTTACCTATTTCAATAACATATTCTGATGTAAGTGATACAATTCTAGACCCCGGAGATTCTACAACTCTAAAATTAACAGTTCTATATAATTACTCAACTATTATAGGAATGAAATCATTTAAATATAAAATAGGATTACTTAGTAAATAAAAAGAACTTTAAATTGAAGCTGTTAGATAAAGGTATACAAAAATTAACATAGATGGTAATTTTGACAAAATAGAGAAAATATGGTATAATATGCCACACAAATGAGAAAGATAATAAGACATTATTTTATGTAATAGATGGAAAAGTAGAGGTATTGATTATGAATAAACAAAGTTTTTTAGAATATTTAGCTGAAAAAACTAAAAACAAGGCAAAAAGTTTCAAAAGTTTTTTTAGTAATAGTAAAAGCAAAACTTCAACTAAGAAAAAGGAAATATTTGATTATGCTCTTGCTGCTGGGTTAATATTTTTTTCCTTTGGATTTTTTGAATTTATTCCAGTTACAATATCAATGCTAACGTTAGGTGGCTTCTTTGCATCACGTGCGAGTTTAAGAGGTAGATATAGAAGATTTAAAGAAGAAAATAAAAACAAGCAACCGAAACAAGTTGATATAAAAAATTTAGATATAAGTACACAAGCAAATATCAATAGAGTAAAAAAATATAAAGTCACAACAGCTTCACTTGATAAACAAAAAAAAGAAACAGCTAAATATCAATCAAGATATAAAAAAGGTAAAATTGGTATGATTGCTTCAACTGCTGCTTCACTTCTAGTCCCAGCCACTATTCCAGTAGTAGCAGCGATACCGGCATTAATTAACATTGGTTTATTTATTTATGAAAGACATAATGCAAAGAAATTAAGCATTTCACTTGATAAAGAAGAAAAATATAGACAAGAAAAAATCAATCTTAAAAATGAATTAAAAGCTGTAAAACAAGCCCAAAATAAAGCAAAACAAACGAATAGTTTTTCAAGCAATAAGACAAATATAAATCAAACAAGTAGACAAAATACACCTCAAGCCAATAACCAAAATACAGCTCAAACAAGTAAACAAAACAATACTTCCAAAAATACACAGAATAGAACATCTACATCAGATGAGTATAATAATTTAATCAATAAATTAAGACTTATTAATCAAAAAATTGAGAGTATAAAAAATCATCAAAAAAGTTTATATATAAAATATCAACAATTATATAAAATGTACCAAAATGCTAAAGCTCAAGGAAATAAAAGTCAAGAAGACTCTTATTTACAATTATTATATAGTATTAAGCAACAAATAGATAAGATGGATTTAGAATTAAATCAATTAAATAATCAATCAAAAAATACAATAAATATATTACTTAATAATAGCAATTCTAAAGAAAAAGAAAAACCAAAAACAATTTAAAAAAATAACAAGTAGTTTTAAATAAATTACTTGTTTTTTTCTTGTTTAGAATTCTATTATTTGTTATACTAATCTTGTCAC
>OMUM01000135.1 GCA_900314225.1 uncultured bacterium
ATAGAAAGGATCAATCAAATAGAATGAACATTTCTATAAGATTGATTATACGAGGATGTGCTTAATATGTATTTAAAAAATGTTAGTAATGAGGTTAAAGAAATAACAGAAAAAATAAATGAACTGGATAAGGAAAATAAACTTAAATTTATCAGTTATGCTTTAAACTTATGGGATTGTGGTCAAATTAATAGTTTAAATGAAACTAATCCTGATTTATTAGATGATAGTATTTGTATTGATATATTTAATCCAAGTAGTATTGGTTACCATGATTTAGTAACTAAACTAAAAGAATATTGGAATCATACATATAAACTTTATCATCTTTATCGAAAAGAATATAAAAGTGTGATACCTTTATTTGAAAAGTTATCTTTTAAAAAAAAGATAGATATAGTTGCAGAAATATTTTTAATTTTAGAACATGATGAATTATTACCAGATAATGTTGATGGCTATGAAATTGCTAGAATGATTATAAAATATTAAATATTAAAAAACTAAATTGTTATTTGAAAACTTAATATTTCGGATAATAGTTTAGTCTAATTTTGTCCTTATAAGGTATTAAGTTTTCGATTTTTGTAGAACTTATTACCTTAAGTTCTTTTTTAGTTTTTATAAAAATAAACTTAAAAGAAAGGACAAAATATATGAAAACAATAAATAATCTCCCATCTAGAATAATTGAAATAGAAACAAGTATCAAACTACTTGAATACTTAAAAAGAACAAGTGTTATAGATGATGGAATGTATAACTTTTGTATTAACAAATTAATGAATAAACTTACGTTAGAAAAAAGTAAAATTGATGATGATTATATAAGTAATATTGATAATTACAAAATATTAACTTAGGAGGTAACTCATGGACTTATATACAGTTAGGAATAATATTATGAAAGGTGTTCCTTTGCAAGAATTAAAATTAAGAGTCTGTTTTTATGCCAGAGTATCAACAGATAAAGATGAGCAGTTGCACTCTCTATCTGCCCAAATATCTTTTTTTAATGATTATATAAGTAAAGTTCCTAACTGGCAGTTTATAGGTTCATATATTGATGAAGGTATTAGTGGTACATCAGTTAATAAACGTGAAGAATTTTTAAGAATGATTGAAGATGCTAAAAATCATAAATTTGATTTAATATTAACGAAAGAAATATCCAGATTTTCAAGAAGCACTTTAGATAGTATTAAGTATACCCAGGAGTTACTGCAAGATGGTGTTGGTGTTTATTTTTTAAACGATAATATTAATACCATATTACCTGACTCTGAACTTAGACTAACTATCATGTCATCGATTGCCCAAGATGAAGTGAGAAAACTATCAGAAAGAGTATCTTTCGGTATGAAAAGAAGTATTGATAGTGGTACTGTGTTAGGGTGTTCTAATATCTATGGTTATGTAAAAGATAAAGGAAAATTAGTAATTGATGAAAAAGAGGCCGAAATGATTAAAATTATATTTGATAGATATGCCAATACTACAGATGGTTTAGCTAAAGTATCAAAGTATTTATATAGCTTAGGTTATAAAAATAAAAATGGTAAAAGAATAGATACAACAATACTAACTAGAATTATTGAAAACCCTAAATATAAAGGATATTATTGTGGCCATAAAACGAAAGTGTTAGATTACCGTACAAAAAAGAAGAAAAAATTAAATGAATCAGATTGGATTATTTATAAAGATAACGAAAATGTCCCACCGATTGTATCAGAAGAACTATGGGATAGAGCTAACAAAAAATTAAAGGAAAGGCAAGATAGTTTTACAAACAGAGCCGTAAATAAAAAAGTATTTCAAAATAGATATACATATTCCGGTAAAATTTATTGTGGGACTCACAACTTAACTTATCATAGATCATCAGCTGGTAAAAGAAAAAATAATCCAGTATGGGAGTGCCAAGTATATAGAAAAGAAAGTTTAAAAGGTTGCTCTAATCCTAGAGTATTTGAACAAGAACTAGATCTCATTTTTAAAGATATGTTTAAAAAAATATTCAAAAGAAGAAAACATATTTTTGATGAAATATTAAATGACTGTAAAAATTATTTAGAAACCAATAATAATGAATCTGAAATAAAAAATATAGAATCTAAAACTTTAATGTTTAATAATAAAAAAGATAAATTATTAGAACTTGTTATGGAAGAATATATATCTAAAGAAGATTATAAAAAACAAATAGATTTAATTAATGAAGAAATAATTACTAATCAAACAAAACTAAATGAATTACAAAATAATAAGCAAGATAAAAACTATATAGAAAATAAAATTAAGGAACTAAAAAAGATGTTAGATAATTGTTTAACTGATGATAAGTGTTTCAGTGATATATTTAATGAATTGATTGATAGAATTTATGTTTATAAAGAAAAGGACAAAAAGATAAAACTAGATATTTATATAAAAACAGGAGAAAGTGTTAATACATTCTCTGATAATTTAGGTAGAAAGTTTCATTTAATAGACAACGTTACAACAAGTAATGGCAGTTAGTGCTGTAGTTAATGGAGGTACTTTATATAAACCATATATTGTTAAAGGTATAACTGATAAGGCTAATATAAATATTTTAGAAAACACTCCAAAGAAAGTAAGAAAAGTAATAAGCAAAGAAACCAGTAATATTATGAGATTGGCCTTAGAAAGTGTAGTTGCGCAAGGTGGAGGAAAAAGTGCTTATATTGAAGGCTATAGAATAGGTGGTAAAACTGGTACAGCACAAAAGAGCAATAATGGCTCATATTTAGTTAATAATTATATTATGTCTTTTATGAGTGTTGTTCCCTCTAATGATCCTAAGGCTGTTTTATATTTAGCAATTGATAATCCGAAAAATACTGCTATGCTTTCAAGTTATACAACTACACCTATTGCTAGAAGAATATTATTAGATATAATTGATGCTTTAGATATAAAAAAGCAGGATGGAGAATTAGAAAAAGAATTAGAATGGAATGATAAACAATATGTTGTTGTACCAAATGTTGTTGGTATGAATGTTGAAGATGCTAAAGAAATATTAAGTAATTTTTCAATAGTTATTGAAGGAAAAGGTGATACTATAACTTATCAAAGTATAAAAGAAAACGAAAAAGTTGAAATTGGTAGTAAAATTAGATTATTCTTAAAATAAAAATAAAATTTATAAAAAGAAGAAAAACTATGTTATGATTATACTGGTTGGTGATACTATGAATGAGGCAATTGGTGTTAAGGGTGGAAGAAATGACCGTAAGCGAACATTAAAAATTCTAGAAAAAGAAAAGCAAAAATTAAAGCAATATGAAGAAGAAAAAGAAATAAAAGAGTTAGAAAATAATGTTAAGAAAAAGCAATTTATTTCTTTAATTAAAATTTTACCAATTTCATTTATTGGTGGAACTATTAAAACATTTTTAGATAACAGTAAAAAAGATACTTCTTATGAGATAAATAAAAATAATGATAATAGAGTAAAAGAGTCATTTGATAATTCAGAAAAAAATAAAGAAAGAAAACTTATTGATAAACAGAAAGTTATTATTTTACCAAGTGGAGAAAAAGTAACAATTAATATTCCCAATAAGAATAATACTATTAAAGAAAGTTCATCTACAAATTCAAATATTCAAGAAGAGCTTACACAAAAAGAGAAAAAAACTTCTGAAACTATTTTTGAATTAACGGATAATTCTAAAAATAATGTTTTAACAGATTATAATGCTATAAATATAGATAATAATTTAGAAAAAGTAAAATCCCATAAATTAGTTGATGCTTATGAAACAAAATTAAAAGATATTAGATATGATTTAAGACATTTGGTATATGAATATAATGTATTAGTTTCTGATAGTAATAATATAGTTTTAAGTAAAGAAGCAGAAATTATTTTAGATAAGTTATCTGATGTAATTGATAAACTTGAAGTATTGAAAAGTAAAATAAAAATTGATGATATTGATAAGTATGATGATAATTATATTTATTATATAATAAAAGAATATTTAAATGAATTTAATGATGGAAAGACTATTTCTAATATTAAAGATTCTCCTTTATATATTGAAATTTCAAAAAAAATAGTTGAACTTGATAGAAAAAGATATGATTTAAATAAAAAAGTAAATGACAAAAAGGCTCAGTTAGAAGAGAAAGAAACTAAATTTGCTGAATTTAAAAATAAATATTATGATCTTGATAAGATTAATAATGATTTATTATCTTTCCAGTATGAGCAAGATTTATTATTAAAAGAATTAGAAGATAAAGTTGCGAATGCTACAACTATAACTGAAAGAGTTGAATATGAAACTCAAGTGATGAGTAAACAAAGTAGATTGTTAATTAATTTATTAAGTTTACAATTATTTCTTCCTGGTCCAAGATCTGCTAAAAAAATGGCAGCTGGAACAGCAGCATATTTATATTTCCTAAATAATGTTTTAAAACCAAAAAAGATTGCTAAAAAATATAAAGTAATAAGAGTAAAAGATTATCATGAAGAAATTGAAGATAGTTTAGCATCAATTAATGATGCGTCAGATTTACTTTATAAAACGTCAAGTCAAGTTGATATGATGATTGATAAGTTAAGTAAAGAATTTAAAGATTATTTAGGAGTTATTCCTGAAGCTGATGAACTACTTTACAATTTAAATAAAATAAAAAGTGAATTAAATGAAAAAGAGTATGAAATGGATAAATTAAAGAAAGAGCAAAAAAAAGTTTTAGAAGATAATAATGTAAAGGTTTTAACTAGGGGGGATTATCAAATGTAAAGTTATATGTAATTTTGTCTAATTTGGAATAAAATGATTTTTTTATGATATAATTAGTTAGAAATGGAGGAGTAGTCATGCTATTATTAACAAAAGCAACTTTTGCTATTATGATTGGATTTTTATCTTCAGCTATTTTAGGCTTAATTTTAATTCCATTATTAAAAAAATTACGTGTTGGACAGAGAATATCTGAGTTTGTTGGAGAAGCACATAGAAAAAAAGAAGGCACACCAACAATGGGAGGACTAATATTTATTGTTCCTACTGTTCTAGCAACTATTTTTTTGATTTTAACTGATAAAATAAGCTATACATCTAATTTAGGAATAGTTTTACTAGTATTTATAGGTTATACTTTTATTGGTTTTTTAGATGATTTTTTATCAATTAGAAAAGGTAACAATGAGGGATTAACAGTTTATCAGAAATTATTGATGCAAGTATTAATTGCTATTGGCTTTTTCTATATTTATATGCGAAATGGTGGTCAAACAGCTTGGGTTGTTGGAACATTAAAGATTGACTTAGAAATGGGTTGGCTTTATGGCTTAGCTATATTATTTGTTTTAGTTGGAGCTAGTAATGCTGTTAATTTAACTGATGGACTTGATGGATTAGCTGGTGGACTTTCGGCTGTTGCTTTTATAGCTTTTGCTCTTATTTCTTTATCTGTTGGTTTTGAAGATATAGGTATTTTTTGTTTAATATTAGTTGGTAGTTTGTTTGGCTTTTTAATTTATAATACCCATCCGGCTAAAGTTTTTATGGGTGACACAGGTTCACTTGCTCTTGGAGCTGTTATGGGAGCAATTGCTATACTAACACATAGAGAACTTACTTTACTTGTTGTAGCGTCAGTTTTTGTAATTGAAACTTTATCAGTTATTATTCAAACTTTTTGGGTAGTAGTATTTAAAAAGAAACTATTTTTAATGACTCCTCTTCATCATCATTTTGAGAAATTAGGTTGGCAAGAAACAGATATTGTTAAATTATTTTGGGTTTGTGGTTTAATATTTGCTATGGCTGGTATTATATTTGGAGTTTGGGTATAAAGTCTATTTAGACTTTTTTCTTTTTAGGAGGAATATTATGAATAATATTATTTTAGTACATATGGATGAAGCAAAAAAAACAAATGAAGAGCAATATATAATTGGTACAGTAGGTCTTGCTACATGTACAGGAATTTTGTTATATAGTAGAAAAAAAGAAGTAGCAATCGTTGCTCATGTATCAAATAATTATGAAAATACTATTATTAATATGTTAGAATTAATTTCTGATAATAAATTAGATGAAGATACTATAGAATATAAAATTATTAAAGGTTCAATGTATAATCAATATCAAATTGATAAAAAAATTGAGACTTTTTTCAAATCTTATCCATTACTTTTTAAACCAATGAATATTGAAGAAAGTAGTAATATTGATAAAAAAACTGATTCTAAGGAATTTTTATTTGATACTAAAAAGGGAATATTTGTAACAAATAATTATAATATTGATGAAGTGATACAAAATAATAATAAGTTATCAATTTAGTTGACATTAATTTATAATTTTCTTTATATTGTGCTATACTAACAATATAGGAGGATAGATATGAAGACAAATGCTTGGAATAATTATTCTGAAAAAGATATTATTAAGTTAAATGAGGTAGCTGATGCATATAAAATATTTATTAGTAATAGTAAAACTGAAAGAGAATCTACTAATAATATATTAGCTTTAGCAGAAAGGAGAGGTTTTAAGGATTTAGATTATTATATTGAAAATGAAATTAAGTTAAAAAGTGGTGATAAGGTATTTGTTAATAATAGAGGTAAGAGCGTAGCTTTATTTGTGATAGGAGATGAAGACATTACTAAAGGTATTAATATACTTGGAGCACATATTGATTCACCAAGACTTGATCTAAAGTCAAATCCTTTATATGAAGAAGAAGAGTTTTCTTATTTTGATACGCATTATTATGGTGGAATTAAGAAATATCAATGGGTTACTTTACCTCTTGCTTTACATGGTGTTGTTGTAAAGAAAAATGGGAAGAAAATTAATATTAATATTGGTGAGAAAGATGATGATCCAGTATTTGGTATTACTGATTTACTTCCACATCTAGGAAATGAACAAATGAAAAAGAAAGCTAGTGAGGTAATACCTGGAGATAAACTTGATATATTAGTTGGTAGTATTCCATTAAAATTAGATTCAAAAGAGAATGAAGATTTAGTAAAAAAGAATATATTAAATATTTTAAAAGAAAAATATAATATTGATGAAGATGACTTTTTATCTAGTGAAATAGAAGTAACTCCAGCTGGTAGAGCAAGGGATTTTGGATTTGATAGATCAATGGTTATGGCTTATGGACAAGATGATAAGGTATGTGCCTTTACTTCATTAAAAGCTTTTCTTGATGTTAATAGGTGTAAGAAGACTATTAGTTGTATTTTAGTAGATAAAGAAGAAATTGGCAGTGTTGGAGCAACAGGAATGGAATCATCATTTTATGAAGATGCTTTAAAAGAAATTTGTGTGCTTTTAGGGCATGATTCTATAACAACATTAGGACGTGTATTTAGAAATTCAAAGATGCTATCAAGTGATGTAACTGCAGCATATGATCCTTTATATGATGATGTTTATAATAAAAGATGCGATACTTTATTTAACAGAGGAGTTTCATTCTGTAAATTTACTGGGGCTCGTGGTAAAAGTGGATCAAATGATGCTAATGCAGAATTTATTGCTGAACTACGAAGTATAATGGATGAAGAAAATGTAAAATTTCAAATTAGTGAAATGGGTAAGGTTGATGCTGGAGGCGGAGGCACAATTGCTTATATTCTAGCAAATAAAAATGTTAATGTAATAGATTGTGGAGTAGGTGTACTTAGTATGCATGCTCCATGGGAAGTAACATCAAAATCAGATATATATGAAGCTTATAAATGTTATGTTGCTTTCTTAAGAAAAATATAGAAAGTTATAGAGGTATTTTATGGTAATGCAAGAATTATAAATACTGTAATTGATTCATATAGTTTTGGAGTCCTTTCAACAGCTAATAATTTAACAATTGAAAATCTTATTAATCCTGAAACATCAAATAATATATTTAATATATTAGGGAGTATTGTTATTATTGGTATGTTTTATGTAATTTTTAATATTATTAAGAAAGAAGCTTAGGGAGAAAATAAATAAGTTTTATTCTTATTTATTTTTTTTTACATATAATTTACTAGGTGAAGAATATGAAGATAAATAAACTTTTATTTATAACTATTGTTATATTATGTTTATTTGGATTATTAATGATTTATTCTTCTTCTAGTGTTTGGTCAGAATATAAATTTAATGATAGTTTTCATTATTTAAAATATCAAGGAATATTTTTTATAATAGGATTATTTTTAATGATATTTATTTCTAAAATTAATACTGATTTATATTTTAAATATTCTAATTATATATTACTTGTTAGTTTTATTTTACTTATTTTGGTTTTAATTCCTGGTATTGGTAGTGTTAGAAATGGTAGTAGAAGTTGGTTTGGTATTGGATCTCTTGGTATTCAACCAAGTGAGGCTGCTAAAATAAGTTTAATTATTTTTACTAGTAAGTATTTAAGCAATAATAGAGAATATATTAATAATTTTTTTAAGGGAGTTATTCCAATATTATGTGTTACTTTTGTTTTTTTTGGTCTTATTATGTTGCAACCTGACTTAGGTACTGATTTAATTTTATTTACTTCTATAATAGCAATTTTATTTATTTCAGGTGTTTCTATTAAGTTTTTTATATTTGGCGGATTATTTGGTATTTTGGGTGTTATTGGATTGATTATAATTGCTCCTTATCGAATGAATAGAATTACTGCTTTTATTAATCCTTGGAAAGATGAGTTGGGAACTGGTTTTCAAATAATACAAAGTTTGTATGCTATTGGTCCAGGAGGAATACTTGGAACTGGATATTTAAATTCAATTCAGAAGCATTTTTATTTACCAGAACCGCAAACAGATTTTATTTTTTCTATTATTTGTGAAGAATTTGGGGTAGTTGGAGCATTTATTATTGTGGGATTATTTAGTCTTTTATTTTATTTAGGTATTTGTATCGCAACTAAGACTGATGATTTATTTTCTAAATATTTAGCTTTTGGTATTATTTTTCAATTATTATTTCAAACTATTATGAATTTAAGTGTAGTAGTTGGTTTAATTCCTGTAACTGGTGTTACACTACCTTTTATTTCATATGGGGGTAGTTCTTTACTTATATCTATGGCAAGTATGGGTATACTTTTAAATATTAGTAAAAGATTATAATTATTAATATATTTTTTAAAATAAAAATTTGAAGTTATATTTTCTTCAAATTTATTTTTCTAATTCTAATTTATATAATTTATTATAAGTTTTTGATTTTTCTAGTAGTTCTTTATGTGTTCCTTCTATGCTTATTTTACCTTCTTCAACTAGTAATATTCTATCTGAGTTAATTACTGTTGATAATCTGTGAGCGATTATAAGAATAGTATATTTATTTTTCATGTTATTTATTGCTTCTTGTATACTTTTTTGTGTTTCATTGTCTAGTGAACTTGTGGCTTCATCAAAAAGTATTATTTTTGTATTTTGAACTAGGGCTCTAGCTATAGCTAGTCTTTGCTTTTGTCCGCCAGATAATGTTAAACCTCCTTCACCAACTATTGTATTATATCCTTCTGGTAAGCTCATAATATAATCATGTAAACAGGCTAATTTACAAGCTTTTACTATTTCTTCATCAGTTAAGTTTTCTTTAACTGAGGTTAAATTTTCTTTTATACTCATATTAAAAATATATGGATCTTGAGTAATAATACTTAGATTTCCTCTTATTGAATCCTCATCTAATTCATTTATATTAATTCCATCTATTAATATACTTCCGGAATTAATATTATACATTTTTGCTAGTAAGGAGAAGATAGTTGATTTGCCGGCTCCACTTGCACCAACAAAAGAGACTATTTCATTTTCATTTACTTTAAATGAAATATCTTTTAATACTTTTCTATTATTATCATAACTAAAATTAACATTTCTAAATTCAATATAACCTTTTATTTTATTTATATGTTTAGTACCAAATCTTTCTTTTTTAAATTTATTAGAATCTATTATTTCAAATACTCTTGTTGCTGATAGAGTAAAATCTTTTAAATCTTCAAGCATGAAACTAAAATAAGACATTAAATTTAATATTTTTCCTCTATAAGTAAAAATAACTAAGAAATTGGCAATTGATATATTTTTTATATTGATTAAAAATATTCCTAATAATAGAGTTAAAAATTCAGTTATATTTTTAACTCCTCCTATTATTAAATCATATTTTAAAGTTGTTTTAGACATATTATATCTTTCTTGATTTACTTCATTTATTTTATTTTCTACTATTCCTAGAAATGATTTAGAGGCATTTAATACTTTTATATCTCTTATTCCTCGTACTAGTTCTCCAATTATTCCTGTTGTTTCTTCAGCTGTTTTTCTATATAGTCTATCATATTCATTCCATCTTCTTGCTTTATCTATTTCTAATATAAATACTAAAATTATTATTATTACATAATAAATAAACATGTATTTATTTATTACAAATACAGCAAGTAATATTCCTATATTTGTTATTACATCTGTTATTGATGTATTTAGTTCAAGAAGTATATCAGCTATTTTGCTGGTATCTCTTGTTATTCTTTCAATAAAAACACCACTTGTTTTTTTATCTAGTTCTGAAGTTTCTAATTTAAGTATTTCTTTAGCCATATCTATTTGAATATTTTTTAATGTTTTTATAGAAAATTTTTGAGCATTTGTTCTTGCAAAATAATAACAAAATTTATTTGTTATACCTATTACTAGTGTTAAGATTGATAACATTAATAAATCTTTTAATAATCCATTTGTCAGTTTTAATATTTGTTGAGCGGTAATTAGTGGAAGAATAGCTCCAAGTATAGCTATAATTATATTAAATATTATATACTTAATAAAATTCCATTTATATTTTTTAGTGTATTTTAATGTTAATTTTAAATTGTGTTTTGTTATTTTTTCCATATAATACTTCCTTTTTTATTACTTCTTATTATATCTTAATATAGGATAATATTTTACTAATTAACAATTTTTTTAAATTCTTCTAGTGTAATATCTGCATGAATAGGGTATCTTGGTATTATATATTTATTACTATTTCTAGTTGCTTTTCTATTTCCACCAGCAAAAGCTATTTTAAAGCCTAAATCTTTTATTGCTTGAATTGCTTCATCATCATAACTATAAAATGGATAACAGAATGAGGTGTTGTTTCCAATTATATCAAGGGACTTTTTTAAGTCTGTTTTTGCTTCTTCATAATTAGCACAGACAAGTTGTCCTCTTCCACAACTTCCATATTTATGCATATCATAAGTATGAGACTGAATAGTAAGGTAATCAGATCTATAGTTATTTATATCCCACCAACCAGCTATTAAGAAAAGAGTAGCGGGTATTTTATATTCTTCTAAGATTGGTATTAATTTATTACCATTATGTTTTCCAGTACCCATAGCTCCGTCATCAATTGTAATTAAAACAGAGTTTTCTGGAACATCAATTTCTCCATAAATCCATTTTGTAAATTCGTCCATAGTAAGTATTTTAAAATTATTTTCTTTTAAGTAATTAATATGCTCTCTAAATTTTTGGGTAGTAAGACAAATTACTTCATTGCATTCTTCACCAAGTGTTGGATCATAAAAGAAATGATAATTTAGTACTGCTACTTCTTGCTTTTTTGATATAGGCTTTTCTTGTATATTTTGTCCTTCAGCTATTTTTAAAATATTACTGATAGTAGAATAATTTTTTATTTGATAAGTATTTATTTTACTATTTTCTAATGATGTTGCCGGTTTATTATTAATATTTAATTTATTATTATCATATTTATCTATATTAATATTTAATTGCTTTGAAAGAATTTTTGTATTATCATCTAAATTATTAGTAATTATAAAAATAGCTTTATTTTTAAGATTTAATTGTTTGCTTAAAAATAAATCAAATTCTTTTTTTGTAATAGTATAATAATTATTTTCTTTTAATTTATTAATTTGATCAATAAAAGACATATTATTTATACAATTATCATTATTATTACAAGTATCAGCAATCTTATCATATAATAAAACACTAATATTATTAGTACTTTGATTTTTTGAATTTAGATTTGATAATTCCATGATATTTTTAGATTTTTTTATAGATAGAATATTATTTAAATAATATACATAGTAATTATTATTATCCATATATTCTATAGGTAAATTTATACCTTTATTAAGAGTAAGATATTTTTTATTATTCTTATATAAAGTAATTTTTTTATTAGTTTTTAAATTTCTATTTAATGTTATATAGTTAGGATTTAATTTAGATATTTTAATATTTTTTATTTTCTTAATATCTTTATAATAAATATAATAATTTGTATTTTTTATTTTAAAGTATTTATTTTTTAG
>OMUM01000188.1 GCA_900314225.1 uncultured bacterium
TTTATATGTTGTTTTATTATTTAAATTAAAGATTGTAACACGCATAAATATCACCATAAATAACTTAATAGAAAGATAAATTTTTGTCAATCAAAAAATAAGTAATTAGTTAACTACTTATTTTTATCTTCTCCTTTTATCTCATCAATTAATTCTTCAGATGTAGATTCATCATCTACTTGTTCTAATAGTTCATCAGTTGGTTCATATTTTTTATTTTTACTTTTCATTTCTTCTTCATGAACAAGTACATTATAAGCTACTTTTCCAACTAAAGTTTTTGGTAATTCGTCTCTTATTTCGTACTCGTATGGCCATGAATAACGAGATAAGTTTTTCTCACAATGTTCTCTAATCGATTTTATTACTTCTTCATGATCAACATTTTTATCTTTTAAAACAATGAATGCTTTAGCAACATGAACTTTATATGGATGAGGTATTCCAATAACACAACTCATAAGTACTGCTGGATGAGAATCTATTACATTCTCAATATATTGTGGATATAGACAATAACCACTACTAACAATAAGTCTTTTAATTCTATTTTTGAAATAAACAAATCCATCTTTATCCATCATACCTAAGTCACCTGTATGTAACCAAATACGACCATCTTTATGTTTACGAAGAGTTTGTTTAGTTTCTTTTCTGTCTCTTAAATAACCTTTCATGACAGTTGGTCCACTAATAACAATTTCTCCCTCTTCACCATATGGAACTTCTTTGTCAGTTCCATCTTGGACAATCTTAAAGTACATATCAGGATAAGGTATACCAATACTTCCCTCACGATAATAATTTAGTGGAGTAAAACAGCTAGCACTACCACACTCTGTTAAACCATACCCTTCACGAACTTTAGCAGGAGAACCATGCTCTTTTAAGAAAGCATCAACCTTTCTTTTTAATTCAACAGATAATGAATCTCCTCCAGAGATTACACATGTTAAGCATGAAAGATCATAACCACGTAAATTCTTATTTTTTAGAAGTGCTTCAAATAGTGTTGGAACGCCTACCATAACATTAGGACGATACTTCTTCAATAATTTATCAAATGTTTTAGCACTAAACTGAGGAAGTAAAATACTTGTACCTCCAAAATACTGAACAGTATGAATACATACACCTAAGCCAAAGCCATGGAATATTGGCATAATAGCAAGTACTTTATCTTTTTCACGAAGACAGGAAACATGTTCAAAAGATTGCATAGCAAGGGCATTCAAGTTCATATTAGTAAGCATTACCCCTTTTGGTGTACCAGTAGTTCCACCACTATAAAGGATTGCAGCTACTTCTTTACTCTTGAAATCATCATCAATTTCTTTAGTATAAGCGTGTCCTTGTTTAATAAATTCTTTCCAAGTTATTCTAATATCAGTTTTTGCCATTCTAATTTTAAAACCTTTAGTTGCTTGATAAATTGCTTGCATATACATTGGCATAGAGTCAGCAACTGAAACTGTTACTACTTTTTTTACTTTGGTTTCTGGTAAAACTGAATTAATCTTATTAAATGCAAAATCTATAGTTACTACATAATTACTCTTTGATACATTTAAGAAATGTTTTATTTCATTTTCACCAGATAATGGATGAATCATATTAGAAATAGCACCAATTTTATTAATAGCATAAAAGGCTATGATTGCCTCAGGTACATTTGGCATACAAATTGCTACTATGTCTTTATGTTTTACTCCTAATTGCTTAAAAGCACGTGCTGCTTCATCAATTTGCTTTAGAAATTCATAATATGTTTTCTTTGTACCATAATAGTTATAACTTATGTTATTCAAATGTTTTGATGAAGTATATTCGATTAGCTTATATACTGAAAAATCTGGATAACTTAAATGTTCATTTTCTCCATCATAGAACTTATACCATGGAGTTTTTATTTTATTTCCCACTTCTAATCACCACATGTTTAATTATAAAAAAAATAAAGAATTAAGTCAAATTAATTCTTTATTTTCTGGTTATTTAGCCCTTTAAATTATAATAAACATCTTGTACATCATCTAAATCTTCTAAATTATCAACTAAATTCATAACTTTTTCAGTTCCCTCTTCATCAAGCTCTACTTCAATTGTAGGAACATATGTCAATTCACATTGTAAAAATTCTTTTACTCCTGCTGCTTCTAGAGCATCTCGAACTTTAATAAAATTATCTTGATCTGTTGTAATAACATAAGTATCATCATCACGTTCGAAATCATCTGCTCCGGCGTCAAGTGCAGTCATCATCATAGTGTCTTCATCATATTCTCCAGGAATTACAATAGTTCCACGACGCTCGAACATATAACTAACTGATCCATCTGTTCCCAAATTACCTCCTGCTTTAGTAAAAGTACTTCTTACTTGAGATGCTGTCCTATTTCGATTATCTGTTAAGCAATCAACCATGAAAGCAACTCCACCATGACCATAACCTTCATAACGAATGCTTTCATAGTTAGCATTATCACCCATTCCAGCAGCTTTTTCAATTGCTTTTTGAATATTATCTTTAGGCATATTTTGAGATTTAGCCTTATCAACTGCTAGACGTAATGCCGCATTTTGATTCGGGTCAGGACTTCCTCCTTTAGCAGCAACCATAATTTCCTTAGTTAATTTTTGAAAAACTTTACCACGTTGTGCATCGATTAAGCCTTTTTTTCTATGAATTGTAGCCCATTTAGAATGTCCACTCATAATTATACCTCCTTGTTTCTTATATATAATATCATATTTTTTTTTACTTTTAAAGAGTTATGCTATAATATTTTTAGGTGATTATTATGTATTTAAAAGTTAGATATAAAAAAATTGAAGTAAAAGAGTGTAAATCTTTTATTGATAGATTTAAATCATTTAAATTTTATTTAGAAAAAATAGATTATGGTTTAAAGATACCAAAAAAGAAATTAGCTAATACTAATTTTTTTTGTCAAAGAGTAGATATTTGTTTTACTGATGAAAATGATAAAATTCTGTACTTATATGAAAATGTTAAATCAGAGAAAAGAATTTTAAAATTAAAAGCAAATAATATTTATTATTTGCCTCTTAATACATGTAAACATTTAAAAGTTGGTGATAAATTAAATATCATAAATAGATGAAATTATATTAAATCTTTATAAGCAAGTGTTTTATCAATAACTGATTTAACACTTCTTTCATTGAATGGTTTACTTAGCATATCTATTATTCTGTAAGTAAAAGCTTTATCTATTGTTTCTTTAGAAGAATCACCTGAAATAATAGAAACTGGCATTTTTTCAAACAAATTATTTTCTTGCATAAAATCAAGTACAGCAAAGCCATCAACTTTTGGCATATTTAAATCAAGCAAGACTGTCATTATATAGTCATTATTCATATTGGCTTTAATTATATTAATAGCTTCTTCACCATTTGATGCAGTACCAACATTATACTCTTCACTAAATATTCTTTTAACGAAATTTCTAACAATATTAGAATCATCTACTACTAATATTGTTTTTTTATTATAAACATTTTCTTGATTATTCTGTTCTTGACTCAAACTAGTTGGAGTATCTTCTCCATGCATATATTCTTGAATCAATGTAATAGCATTATTTGTTTCTTTTATTAAATCATTTATGTGATTAGAGACATAATAAACATCACCAATTTTACTATGCTCTTCGTGTTCTTTAGCAATGTTTGCTAATTTTGTAAAGCCAAAATTTTGAGCGTCACTTTTCATCGAATGAGCATATATAGAATAATTATGCATGTCTTGGTTTTGCATAAAAGTAATTAACTTATTTATTTTATTATGTATTCCTACTAAAAATTCTCCTATTGTTTCATTATAAGTATTAATATCGCCAAATAGCTCTAAACTTTTATCTACATCAACACCATTATTTTTTAAAAAATTAATACTCTTCATATTGCACCTCTATTCTATAAAAATTATATCAAAATAATTTATAAAATAAAATATTAATTTTAGAAAATAATAGTTAAAATATTTATAAACATAATTTTTATTTATTAACATATATAAAAAAATTCGTTAAAACGAATTTAATTTATAATCTATTCTATTGATTTTGATTTATATTTGTTTCTTGATTAACTGTGTTTTCTTGATTAGTTGCTTGTTCTTTAGCTTTATCTATTTTTTTAAATTTCAAACCTTTTTTCTCTAATTCATCTATAGTTAATAAGTTGCTTGCAAGTACTTGTCTAAGTGGAATTGATGTTTCAGCTTTACCTCTAACTGCCGGAGTGGTAATTGTTATTCTATCCAGTGTTGGTTTATCAAATTCATAGCGATATTGTTCATCTTCATAAAAAACTTCTTTCTGAGTGTTAGAATTATCTGTATTAGAATCAGGATCTTCATGAATTTCAAATATAAATTTAAAATCATCATCTTTATAAGTACAAAAATCTGGTTGCATGGCAGTATCTTTTGGAGCAAAGTATATGTCATTGATATTTTCCTTATTACAACGATACATGGTAAGTCCATGATTAGATAAATTATATAAATCACTATACATTAATGTTGAATTATCATTATACATTCCAGTATAAGCAAGTTTATAATCTATATCTTTTAATATTTTATTATCTTTTTCCAAATAACTTAGAAGAGCTTTTGTCTTATTATTTTCTTTTATATTTATTTTGTCTAAGCAATAAGTGTATACTTTAATTTCACTATCAGCATAATATAAAATGGATGGTGACGTACAATTTTCTGTTTCACTTGTTTCAATAGTAATATCTCGTTCTTGATCTTTATATTGCTTTGGGATACTTATTTTTCTATTTAAAACTGTATATTCTATTTCACTAGAATCTACTAATGATTCATCAGTTGATACTTTTACTTTTCTAGATGCTTGATAAAATAATCCTCTATATGATTGAATTTTAGTATTTTCATTGTAATTTGAGATATTAAAAATAGGAGTTAGTCCACTTTTCATTCTAGAATAATCTAAGGTTGCTGTTAAAGCACCAAATATTACAATCATAATTAGTAAATCTCTAATTTTTTTTAATAAATTTATCATACAAATCCCTCTTTATTATATTTTTATTATAACATTTATAAAAGTTTTTTGTCTATAATAAGAAAAAAAAGAACGTGTTTAACGTACCTTTTTTGAATCTGTAGATAAGTTTAATTTTTTTAACTCATTTTTTAAACTAATATTTATGGAATTTGCTAGTACTAATTGAGATTTAATATCTCCTGACTGTCTTTGCTTTTCAGTATATTTAGCATATTTTTTTTGCATATGTGAGAACTCTTCTTTTGTAGATACTATGCTTTCCTTTTTTGTTGATGAATATAACTTATCTAAATAATAATTATTAATATTATTAATCAAATCTTTATTTTCTGCATCAATTGTTGATAATATTTCTAATATTTCCATATATATCCCCCTTCTGCGTGGAATATTATACTACATTTCTTGAAAAAAGTAAAGAATTATCTTTTAGATAATTCTACAGT
>OMUM01000076.1 GCA_900314225.1 uncultured bacterium
CTTATATTTATAATGTTTTCTTTTATTATAACATAATTAATTATTAATATTGTAAGTAATACAAAGTATGGTAATTTCAATTTATAAATATTGAAAGGAAATATTAACACTGTAATTAAAATAATTGGAATTACAATAAAACAACTCTTCCTTTTAGTTAATAACATAAGTATCAATATTAAAAATTGAAACATAATAATATTGCTTCCAATATCTTTAAACAATAATATACATGCATTTTGAAATTCTGTAACGTTTAATTCATAATTATTAAACGTAATACATAAAGTAATTAAAGTAATATATAAAAACAATTTCATAATAATTATTATTAAAATCGAAAAAATAGTTTTAATAATATACCACTTTGAATGTGTTACTCTTAAAAAAATATTATTAAAATTATAATCAAGATCTTTAAAAACAGACATAATATTTATATATAATATAGTAAATATATTAAATAAATGCATTATTATTTCTATAATTGAAAAATTATTCAATGATACATTATTTCCTAATAAAAAGCATACTTTGTCAACTAATAAATTTGGATTAAATCCTATATTCACAAAAAAATACAATATTGGAATAAAAAAATATAAAAAGAGTATTTTTTTTTTATTTCCTATTAAATATGCTATATCATCTAAGAATATGTAATTCATTTTACTAATCTCCCTCATTTTTTTTTATTATAAATTTATATATTATGATATAAAAAATTAATAAAAGTGCAAAATTAAATATTGACGAAAATACTTCAAGATTAAAACTGTGATAATTTTCCTTAAATACATATATCCAAGGATTAAGTGTGAAAGTATTATTAACATCTAAAAAATCCAAAAAGAAGAAACCTAATATATATGCTGTTAATATAATGATAGTTAAATGTCTATTTTTATTTAAGTATATAAGATTAAAAAGAGAAGCATAAATATTTATAAACACAAAATATCTAACAATAAAGAATACTATATAAATTAAATTAGTTACATGATATTTATCTAATATAATAACTTTAATTCCATTATAATTAAATAATAGCATCAAAGAAAAATATAATATAATGAATATTATAGAATAATAAATATTTAAAATATTAATTGTTTGTATCATTTTCTTTTTAAATGTTTCTTTTTTTTGATATCGAATAATAAAATAATCAAAATTTTTATTATATATATTAGACACAAACATACCATTTATAAAATACATTAAAAACAAAATAGTATTAAAATAAGGTATTTGCATGGGGATAACTAAAGAATCTAAAAAGTTTTCTGAAGATATTCCAAGAACTCCACCAGCATAGATACATAGTAATAATCCACAAACAAAAAGAAATTTAAAATGATTACCTGTTGTGAAATAATTATATATTTTTAAACTATTTTTAAATGTGTTTAGTTTCATATAATGATATTATTCCTTCCTTATTTTTATATTTTGAAAACAAGTAAATGGCAGAAAATAACGCAACTACTGCTGATATAGGCAATGCAAGTATCCATTTTGGGCCATTGTCAAAAAACCAGTATCCTGCAATATTAAAAATATCAGAAAGTTCTTTATATCCTAATATTTTATTAATAATTATTGCATAAATTACTACATAAATAATAATATCCAAGATTATAAAACCAATATATCCGACAACTATTGATATAAGTTTATTTTTATTTTTTAAAATTGATTCAAAACTAATATTAATATAAGCTAGGCTTATAAAGAATTGTATACTCATTATTATGATTTCATAAAAGAAAAAGTTATTATATTTCCAATAATCATACACTGCACTATATTTATACACTGAACTTGCATCAAAATTAAAATTAGTAATGAAACATGCTACTATAAATACAAGAAGAATTGAATATGGCATAAGTAATGCAATACTTATTATATCCTTCAATTTGGTTTTTAAATATTTTTTGTATTCTTCTCTCATAAGTATATTTTCAAAAAAACCACTGCTTATTTCGCTATGAAATGTTAGAACTGTAACAACTATAATTATTAATGGTGAAAGAAATTGCATATATCTAAATGACGATATTTCAATTATTGTAGAAGAAGCAGTAATAACATCCGTTTTTTGTAATGTTTTTATTGGATTTGATTCTTTTTTATATCTATTCACTAATTTACTATCAAGTTCTCTATCTTCATTAATAAAGTTTTTACATATTTCTAAGTCTAGTTTTTTTTCTATAAAACAATTCTTATTTATTTTATTATAATTATACATGCCTATGTAATAATTTTTATAATACCAAAAAGATGAAAATATAACTAAAGCTGAAGTAATAAGATATGCTAGTATTATAGTTTTTTGTTTTCTCATTTTGCATTTTTCCTTCCTTTTAAAAAGAAGAATAGTGGAATATTCTATTTAATCTATTGTCCAGATTCCATTAAATGTTGCAGTAGTTGGTAAATTTTTCTTAGATTGTAAAAATAAGGTCACATTACCTGACTTGTTGCTCTTTGGCATTGCAACATTTGTATTTGGACTTGCTTCAACTGGAGTAGAATTTTCATATTGAGTATTTAGATGGCTATAGTTTTTCACTGCGGCAATTATTACTCTTCCATCTCCTGTCAAATCATCAGTACAACTTGTCTTTTTTATGTATTGTGTTGAGTTTGTTTCTTTAATTTGTGCGTTTGTATAGGCTCTTGATAAAATTGGAATTTTAACGTTTACTATATTAATAGTATCTGCATTTACACCCAATGTAGATAGTGTGATTTCAAATGCAAAAATTCCCAAAGAATATTTTAAATACTTCATAGAATAACCCATTTCTTTCATATTATTTCCACTATTCACATATGATTATATATATTTTTTTTAAATTAGACAACACCTATTATCATTATTTTTCAAATT
>OMUM01000164.1 GCA_900314225.1 uncultured bacterium
TGTATAATTCTCCTCTATAATTTGTTTTCCAACTCCTAGTTTCAATATACTTAACCTTATTTTTAATTAAAGTTGCGAAAGGTTCTCTAATTGTTAATACTTTCATAATATCACCAGTAGCATTTTATCATATTTTTATATATTAATAATATTTATTTTTTTATTAAATATATTAATTATAAAGAACAAAAGAATAAAAACTCTTTGTTCATTATTTGGATATAATCTAAACTTATAGGATCTGTACATGAGGTCATCTCCTAAATTCAATATATCAAACAAGCTTTCGAATATAAATATATAAATTTAGAAGCAAATTCCTTATAAATAAAAAACTAATTCACAAATGAACTAGTTATATGTTAAGTCAGAACTCATAAAAGTTCAGACAAACTTTCTCATGGTAGCGCCGGAGAGATTCGAACTCACGACCTATCGGGTATGAACCGATTGCTCTAGCCAACTGAGCTACAGCGCCATCTCAAAGTACATGAATATAATATCAAAATAATTTTTCTTTTGCAATACTTTTTTATTTTTTTATTGTCAAATAGAAAAAAAAGGTATATAGTAAACTTTACTTCTATGTATTATATATATAAATGTTAGAAAGGAAAAATAATATGAAAACGAAAAAAATTTATACAGGTGATATTAAAAGATATAACATAAAAAAGTTAGGAATTGATAAAAATGCTGAAAAAATATTAGAAGCTAATCAAGCAATAGTTAAGAAAGATGCACTATTTTATTATAATAAATTAGGCATACTTATATCATTTGATTATGGAACTAGATTACCTGATTTTAACGAAGCAGAAGAGTTATCAATCTATGAAGCAAAAAATAGCTTTACCCATTCTGCCGATCCTGGTTTTATATACTGTGATGAAAAATCTATAAAGTATGATAGATCAATTAGCACAGCAGAATTCAAAGTTTTAAAAAAAACTTATGAAAAAAAATAAATAGATTCTAAAAATCCATTTATTTTTTTACAATATTTTCAAAAGCTTTACCTTTTTCTTCAAAATTTTTAAAATATTCATAACTAGCTGCTGCTGGAGATAAAAGACAACTTTTATCTTTTTTTGTATATTTTAAAGCATAATTATTTGCTTCTTCTAAAGTATTTGCATATAGTATATTTTTGTTAGAATCTTTTTCTAATATTTTACCAATTTTAGTACCAGTCGTCGGCATGCAAATTAAATTATTAATAGAAGAACTCCTTAAAAATTCAATAAAGCTTGTATAATCAATCTTTCTATCTAAACCACCAAATATTAAAGTATTAACATCTTTAATAGCAGTAACAGCATTTATCGTAGCCTCAGGAATAGTCGCAATTGTATCATTATAATACTTTATGCCATGATACTTACCGAGATACTCCATACGATATTTTAATCCTTTGAAATTCTCAATAGACTTCTTTACTTTATCCATATCTAAACCAAGTATTTTAGAAATAGTTAAAATAAACATAATATTCTTTAAATTATGATCCCCAATCAAACATCTTTTAGAATCTTGATATATTATCTCATCATTAATATAAATATTTTTACCATCACATCTAACATAATTACCAAATCTATTTTCCATATCAAATCTAATATTATATTTAATTGCCTTATAATTATATTCACTCATTCTTTGATTTAAATATAAATTATCATCTGAATATATTGCATAATCATTACTTGATTGATATTTAAAAATATTCATTTTATTATGATGATAATGCTCCAAAGTTCCATCATGATCTAGATGATCTTGAAATAAATTTAAAATTGCTGCTATATGAGGACTATTTCTTACAAATTCTAATTGATGAGAACTCATTTCTATTACAAGTATAGTATCTTTATTATACTTATCTATTTCAGAAAGTACTGGTACTCCAATATTACCAAGTAAATAAACATTATCTCTTTGTGCTTTAAGTACTTCATACATTAAAGAAGTAGTTGTAGATTTACCCTTAGTTCCAGTAATACCAATAATATTTTCTTTATCTACTTCTAATAATAACTCCAATTGAGATGTAATTTTATTAACAAATTTAGAATAATCTATATCCTTTAAAGAAATACCAGGAGACTTTATAATTAAATCATAAATATCTAAATTATCTAAATAATTATCCCCTGTAACTAAATCTACATTTTTATCATCAATTATTATATTATTTTTATCTATTATAGTTAAATGTTTAGATGGTAAATATTTTCTTATAAAATTATAAGTAGATTTACCTTCCCTACCATATCCTAAAATAGCTATTTTCTTATCTTTTAATTTATTAATTATTAAATTACTATACATATTTATTCAACTCTTTCTTTACTAAATTATTATAATACTCACCTAAATTGTTTTCATCATTATATTTATTTATTTTTTCTCCATCTAAATATAATGGATAATTATTTTTATAATAATTTAATAAATAAGAATGTTCTTCATCTTTCTTTATCATAAGACTTACAGCATATTTTGCCTCTTCACTCGTTCCAACACATTCAAATGGTTTACTATCGGCAAAGCCCAATTCTTTTTGAAATGTTTCCAAAAGATAAACTTTTTCAAATAAATCTTCTCCAAAAATAGCAATTCTTTCTTCAAGTGTAGTAAATGGAGCCAAAATTATATAAACAAATAAACACTTAGGACAGGAACAGCACCAAATCCACTCTTTTTCTTTGCTTCCAACATTGCAACTCTTAAATATATGATGATACTTTTTATAATTAGAAAAAAGTCTAGCAATATTAAATTCACTAAGTCCACGAAGTAAACTAAAATATTTAATATTTAATCTAATAAAATTATTCATATAATTCATAAAATCTTTTTCAAACTCATAAGTCTTAGAATATTGATGATTAATATTAGTACCAGGAACAGTAGGTTCATTAGCACTAGATTCATTCGATAAAATAATATTTTTCTTATTATTTAAATAGGCAACTAAATAAGAAGTAAAAGCTACTATTGCTGAAAATGGAGTATGTCCATTTAAATAACCTTCTTTATTTAATTCAATAATCTTTCGATCTAATATTCTTTTAACCCCAATTATCTCATTATCTGAATATCCTGCCACTACGCAAGACTCATATGCTGGAGTCTTTGAATTAATTATAAAACAACTATTATCTTGTTCACTCTTTAGAAGTTCTAAACTAACACAAGAATCTTTTCCTCCTCCAACACAAATCAAATTACCTACCCCATTATATTCTATTTTAGGAAGAATATACTCTTCGTGAGTACAATAAATATTAAATAAATCATCTTCTAAAACTTTAATATCATTTATATATAAAAATTCTCCTAAACCATTATAATATAATTTCTTTAAGAATTTAATTTGATCTTCATTAATATAATTACATTTAATTTCAATATTCTTAGAACAAGTACACTTAACATAACTAATTAATTCAATTAAACCAATTTGAAATATTAAATAATCTAAATATTCTTTATTTATCTCAATCTTTATATCTCTTCTTTTTATTTTTAATTCAGGATAAAACCAAGTAAGTCCTGGTATATTAAAATAATATTTTATATTTAAATATTCATTATCAAATAAAATATCATACTTTTCATAAATAAAATCAGGATACTTTCCCCTTAACTCCCTAAATTTTTCTTGATTATGCATAATATTCCTCTTTTCTTTATAATTATCTAAAATTAACATTCTTATCAAATTTATTAACTATATTTATAATTTCGCCTGATGTATCTCTTATCTTATTTAAAGTAAATACTTTAAAATACTTTTTCTTTGTATATTCTATTTCTAAATCATATACTTTATTTAACAATTCAATTAATCTTCTATAACTATCAGCATTACCTGTAATATCATCAAACCATTTTTCAATATTGTATACTTCTCCATTTAATCTTAGGGTTGCTAGAGTATTAATAAAAGTCTTATTTCCTAATATTTTTTTACAAACATATCCTTCTAAATAATATGAATTAGAACTATAATGATGACTTGTCTCACTATTAATAGCGTATATAGTATTACTTATAGTTGAATTATTAGAATCAAATTCTTTTATAATATTAATTATTTCTTCAGTTTGTTTAGTATTAATAATTTCTTCAAGTAAATATGATTTGTCTTTTCTAACAAATGATAAATCGCTTCTTTTATATACTCTATAAGTAAGACCTGTTCTTAAATATAAATAATTTTTAGTCAATCTTATTTCGTTAAGATAAGAGTTAATTGCATGATTAAATTCATGTACTAAATTATCTAATAAATCTATTAAACTTATCTTATTATAGTTCTCTATAACCATTATCTTAATAGTAGAATATTCATTATTTTTATATACTGGTCTGCTAGAATAATAAGCTTTAACCATCTTACTTTCTTTATTACTACTAAATATTCTAATATTTTTAAAAGTATCTAAAACAAGTTTTTCTTTATCTAATCCATATTTAATAATAAAAGCTGGTATTATTATATATAGAAGATGTCTTATATTACCATCATAATTATATAAATCGCATATCTTATCTATTTCCTTTTTTTCTCTTTCTATCACCGAGTTACTATTCATTAACCTCACCATTATTAGTATAACAAATTATTTAATATATTGATAACAATTTAATTCAATATTTAAAATATTTGTAAAGGGAATCTTTAAATTGTTTTCTAAAATTAATATTTTATTATAACTATCTATCTTTTTAATAGTAGATATTTTTTGAAAATAACTTCCACCATCTTTTTTATTGTCCTTCAAAAAATATATTATTTTAAATATAGTATTTTTATGCAAATTTAAATAATTTATTTTTTGATTAATCATATTCTTTTCTTCTTCAGTTAATATTTTTTTATTCATTGTTTCTCTACCAGTTTCTTTTATTTGTTCTTCATAACCAGTAAGAGCTGAAAATGGAGCAAATTGTGCAGCTCTTTGTTCAATAGATAATTTAGGATATTTAGACTTTGGTCTATCTAAATATAAAATATCAGAATAAATAAAATTAAGCTCTATGTCCTCCAACTTGTTCGTTTCTATCAATTGTAGTTCCTCCTTCTTCCAAATCCATTCCTTTTATAATAGCATTCTTGCCATATTTTTCCTTTATATTAAGAAGAGCTTTAGAAAGCCTTAAATCTTCCCCTTCTCGCCTTATTTTTTCTCGTTCAACACTAATATCATCAAATATACTTAATTGCTTAAATTCCGGCTTAATCTTATTAGAAATAAGATTAATTGCTGTTATATTTATTCTTCTAATTGTTAAATTTTTATCCGTAATCTGTTCATATAGATTTATAACAGGTTGTAATATATTAGAAAAAGATGAAGTATAATTTTCTAAATTAACTGTTCCATGAGCACTTTTTGGAACTACCCTTCCATAATGATCAGTTTTTGTTTTTCCTTGATAAAATTTAGTATTTTCAATATCATATCCAATTGTTAAAACTATAGTTTTAGTAACATATTCTTTTCTTACTAATTCTAATATTAAATTATCAAGCATCTCTTTAACTATAATTTTAGCTTTTTCATAAGTATATGGACAATGTAAGACTTGTCCTGAACCTAAACTAGCAGATGTTGGCTTATATGTTTTTACATCTTGCATAGTAACTGGTTCTATTCCCCAAGCATGATCTATTAGAAATTCAGCATTTATTCCAAATAATCTAAAAAGTAATTGTTCATTATTAATAGATGTTCTAGCAATATCCCCCATTGTATAAATATTATTTTCAGTAAGTTTTTTTAAATAGCCTGCCCCAACTCGCCAAAAATCTGTTAAAGGTTTATGATTCCATAATAATTTTCTATAAGAAATTGTATCAAGTTCGGCAATTCTAACACCATATTCGTTAGGCTCAATATGTTTAGCAACTATATCCATCGCAACTTTAGCAAGATACATATTAGTTCCAATACCACCAGTTGCTGAAATACCAGTCTGTTCATAAATATCTTGAATAATAATAGTAATTAAACCTCTAGCATTCAATTTATAAGTATGAAGATAATTTGTAATATCAATAAATACTTCATCTATAGAATAAACAAAAATATCATTTTTAGATACATATTTTAAATAAATATTATATATTCTATTAGAATAATCCATATATAGTTTCATTCTAGGTGAGGCAATAATAAAATCTAATTCCTTATTTAAGTCTTTCAATTCATCGCTATTTATTGATTTAGACCTAAATTGTTTTTTATAATTTTGTTTTTTTCTTAAATTATTAATTTCTTTTACTTTTTGAACTACTTCAAATAATCTTGCCCGTCCAGGTAAACCATATTTTTTTAAAGCCGGCGAAACTGCAAGACAAATTGTCTTCATTGTCCTAGTAGTATCAGCTACTACTAAATTAGTTTTAATAGGATCCAACCCTCTTTCTACACATTCAACAGAAGCATAAAAACTTTTTAAATCAATACATATATAGATTTTATTCATTAAAATCACATCAACTTTTCAAATCTAAATTATCATACATTTGTTTGATTGTCAATAATAAAAAAACTAGTTATTTTATTTAACTAGTAAGGTTCTATAATATTTAGTGTTGGTGAGTAAAATTATTGAAACTATTTTTATTCAATAAAAAAGAGTCATCCCAAATCCTATGATACAATGTAATT
>OMUM01000090.1 GCA_900314225.1 uncultured bacterium
AATTGTTCCTTCTCCAACTGAGTTTGGTGTAATAACTAAATTATTACCACTTTTACTAACAGATAAAGTATTTGAACTAGTAACAGTATAATCAGATAATACATTATTTGTATCTGGTATAGTTACGGTAGTTCCTAAATTTACTGTATTGTTTTCAACTACAATATTTGGTGTAGTTAAATGTCTATCTACTAATGCATTAATTTCAGCAATTTCATCATCATAAGATGAGATTCTATTACCATTTAATGTATCAGTAAAAAAGATATCTGATTTTGGATTTGTTAATCTCCAAATCATTACTTGTGTTATTGCATACCATTTTTTATCAGTATGTCCAGAATATTCATATCCATAGTAAGCAACTAAAGATATTCTTTTCCATTGAGCTTCCGTCATATTTGCAGCAGTCCACCAATCAGATCTAGCTATGTTGTAAACATTGTTATTATCAATATCTGTATATGGTTGAATACAATAAACGAATTTATTATCTTCACTTCTTCTAATAAATCTAGCTTGCTGCCATTTTATGTATCCATCATTTCTTACTTTTTTGATATAAATATTACTAATGTATTCACTAGGCCATATTGCTTGCCCAGAATACTTTTCGGCATATACTTTCATATTTCCGAACATAAAAAAAGCACTTAAAAATATAAGTGCACCTAAAACAATATTTTTTATTTTCATTTTGTATTCCTTTCTGTTTAGGAAAGACTTAACATCGCTCCTAAAAATTTCCCTGAAGGGCTATATACTTCATAACACCAAAAATTAGAGTATTCATTACTCTCGTCATCAATAGTATTTTGTCCTTCTATTTTGCATGCATCCATATTTGAATGTGTTATTTTTTGCCATTTCATAATTGGCTTATTGTAATATTCATCTTCAGATAGTCCAAGTTCTTCCCAAGGCTGTTTAGTAACAACTGGTTTAGATTCTTCTTTATTACTGTCTGAAAGAACTGGTTTATTTTCTTTTACTGTTTCTTTTGGTTGCTCTTTTACTTTTGGAGTTTCCTTAACACTCTCTTGCTTTTGAGGTTCTTCCACTTTTTGTTCAATAATAACTTCTTCTTTGATTGGTTCTTCTATAACTGGTTCTACAGTGGGTTCAACTACTTCTTCACTCTGATTTTCTGTAATCAATTCATCAATGTTCACTTTTTCAAGTGGAGTACTAAAAGCTTTGCCTACTCCAATAATCAAACTAACCAAAACAAACAAAATGTATAATTTTAAGATTTTCATAATTCATCTCTCCTTATGCCTGTATACTAGCATTTAAAGTAAAATATGTCATTTGTACGATTATATATTTTTTTCAGTTAGTATTTAATAGCTAGTATATTTACTTAGGGTAGATTGTAAGAAGGGATTTTATGGAATATGTACTCCCACTATCTTTCCCTATCACGATTTCTTAGATGATTTGAATAAAACTCAATTGCTTTTACAACAAAATTTTCAATTTGATCATTACCAACATTTTTTGGGAGTACACTACGAATCCTACTCTCATTAAATTTTATTTTTGGTATCTGATTTGGTTTTTCTTGTGAGAGTATATCATCTATCTTATCTTCATCTAATTTTCCTTCTTGGCTTAACTTTTTCATAATAATTGTTTGAGCATGCGATGGAGTGCAGTCATTATAGTCGATACAATCCAACAATGCATATTGTTCTTCTTCTTTTAAGTAAGACAATTCAACTCCTGGATTAAAAGCTATTTCTTTATTATCTACTTTTTCTAATAATTCAGGTATTAAATGAGTAAGTCTTATATATCTATGTATTTGATTTCTACTATCTCCACTTTGCTCTGACAATTCTTCATATGAATTAAACTTAATCCCAACTTGGGAAAAAGTTAAGTCAGTTCTTTTTCCTTGTCGATTCATAGCATCTAATTTCATCTTATAAGCGAATGCTCGCTCACTAGGTAGAATTTCTTCTCTTTGCATATTACTATCAACCATAGCAATAATTGCTTCATCATCTGATAGTT
>OMUM01000037.1 GCA_900314225.1 uncultured bacterium
TTTTTATTTCTTTTCCCATATAATCACCTACATCTATATAAATATTAGATTATCTTTTTACTTGTTATTGGATAAACATATGCAAATTTATCCAAGATAACATATAAATTACTCTTTTTATCTTTTTTTGTTTCAAATAAAATTATATTAGTCTTGTTTTGTTCAGCAACATCTATTAAATCTTCAAACTTTTCGATTTGCATACAATTTAAAGATTCAATATCTGGTTTATTCAAAACTGAAACAATTAAATCCGGATAATCTTTTAATAACTGATTTATATTTTTGTGATATAAATCTGAAGCAGATATTTGCTTATTTTTCTTATTAAATAAAGCAATAATTATAGAAATAATTATACATAATAATCCTACAATAACTAAAATAATTCTACTACTATTATTATTTTTAGTATAATAAATTGAATTAGTTGTCGCTTGTCTAGATAGATTTTTAATTTCAGTAGCATAATTATTAATTGGAATTTTTACTTTCATTGTATCTGATAATTTTTCTGGTTTTGATACTAAATTAATATTATTAGTAATATTTATATTTAATTCTACTAAAAGATACGCCTCTGTTGTCAAATTTGTATTTAAATTAAATTGATTTACTATACTTTTATAATATTGATAGTCAATACTAATTGGTTGATTTATACTTATTTTGTTTGAATTAACAGAAGTGTTATTAGTATTTGGTATAAATACATAAGATTTTCTCCAAATTTCTTTATCATTATAATTACCAACAAGATAAGCAACTAAATTATAATTATATTTATAATTTGAAGTTTTATTTCCTGTATATGAATAATTATATACAATATTCATCTTATCTACAAGATTTGACGGATAACTAGGCTGATTACTCAATAAATTGCTATCATAAAATGAATTTGATTTTAATTGTACATTAGATTCAAGATCTTTTTTTATTTTATAAGTATATATTGAGTGTTTACTTTCAATGGTTTTCATTGAAATACTAATTAGAAAAATGCCTATAATAATAAACACGATTGCAAAAATAAAATTTAATTTTCTATATTTATTCATAAAAATTCCCCATTCTATTTCTTAGAAAAAAATTCATTTAGCCATACAGTTGGATATCCTATATATTTAAATGATCCTATATAAACCCCTTTAATATCACTAGTAGCAACTAATTTAATATCACTTGTTGTATTATTATCTCCTTTAGTCATATATTTAACTTCTTCATCATTAATTATTACTTTATTAATCCTGTGAGCTATATACATATCCCCTATTTTATATATAATGATACTACCTTTTTTTAACTTTTTCAATTTATCTTGAGAAATTTTTTCATAAATTACAACATCTCCTCTTGAATACGTTGGAACCATACTATTTGACATAATTGCAATGGGTTCATATTTAAATGCTCCTAACATAAATAAAATAAGTAATATACAAAAAGTTAAAGTTAATGGATATCCAAACGATTTTTTATTATTTTTTTCTATTTCAAGACTATCGTCAGGATGATAACGATATTTAAACATAAAATATATAATTGTCATAAAAACTAATGAAAAAGCACCTGATACAAACCAATTCATATTTGGAACAATTGGTAATGTAACTAAAACTAATTTGTCAATTAGACGATAAATTAATGATAGTTCAAATGAGCCAATGGAAACAAGGTAAGAACTCAAAAAGTTAATACCCAATAAAGGTAAAGTTGTAGAACAAAGATATTTAAAAATAACTTTTTTATTTGCCCAATTATATAAATAATAATAAAAATTTGTTTCGATAAAAAATAATAATAGCGTCATTATTATATATATTTTTTTATTTTTTTTATTTTTATTAATAAAATATGAACGCAATATTTCTATTCCTGATATAGGAATAATTACTCTTGTTATATTATTAAATATGCCAAAAAGAGTATTATCATATGGATTTCTTCCATAGCCAGTAATAAATCCTATATCAAAAAAAACAATTAAATATATTAGCATCCATAAAAGTAGTTTTTTTATAAATATGTTTTTATGTGAGAAACGAATATATATTTCTTTATTTTCTCTATAATAATATACCCCACAAAACAACCAAAAAGCTGGATTAACAATTTTTATATATAAATCATTTGCTTTTAATTGAAGTATAAAACTTATTATTAAATAAATTATTAGTATTAATAAAATTTCTTTACCTTTTATTCTTTTCATAATAGCTACTCCTTTAGGCAGCTACAGTACCGGCGAAAATATAATCCGGTATGTATGTAGTATCTTTTGTATTTAAAACTAATGTTATAGATATAGAAGAACCTGGATCTAAAGCACCATCTCCGCTACTTGTATTGCTTACAATAATATTTTTTGCATCATCATTACGAGTTGTATTACAAGGATAAACACTATTAAGTGTTGTATCGCCATAATATATCATACCTCGCCAGTCTGTAATTGCTACATCTAAAGAATTAGTAATAGTTACTTTATAAATATTAACTGCTCCACCCCATGCACCAGCTTCTGTTATTTCAATAGAAGCATTTATTTGCTTTTCCAATTGACCTAAGTCAAGAGTTGCTTTACCGGATGAAATTTTTTGTGTTGTTCCACCAGAAGTAGCACGACCACATGAAACAATAATAATATTTTTTAAAATAGAATCAATATCTGTTCGGCTTGTCGAAATTTGAGCTTGGGCGCTTATGGAAGAACCAGATTCAATTGAAGAATTCCACGTCATTCCTGAAATATAATAGTATCCATCTGTTTTTGTTACATTGCCTGCCGCAGATGAAACTGCTGTTATGTCATTGGAATCAGCAAATTTTATTTTCCAGTTATTAATTTTACCTTCACCATTATTAGAAATAGTAAAATTAATTATATAATTTCCCGTCCAGCTATTTGTAATTTCATAAGTTATTACTGTTTTACAATCATAAGCTTTATCATCAGGATCACTAATAATACTTGAATCAGTTACAATTTTGCTTGTACTATTAAATAGTAAATCAGTTTTTAGTAATGCATATCCTGTACTCATAAAAGCTAACATTATAAATAAAGTAATAAATAAAACCAAAGTTTGGTTTTTTGAGAAAAATTTTTTAAACTTTCTTCTAAATTTTCTATTCATATATTCATCTCCAAGATAAAAATGAGTATTAATTATTAAAAGGTTCATTTGAATTTACTCTTTTATATTCTACTTATATTTAATATTATATAATTTTTTATTATAAATTTCTACTCTCGATTTTTTTATTTAAATTATTTACATATATTATGACAATTTATTATTTTAATTTTTTATAATTTAATTACTTTTTAACTTTCATAAAGTTGGCTTAATCCTTCAAACATAATATTTATACTTGCTATTAAATCTCGATTATTCTCATATTCACACTTTTAACATGTCCAGTTTCTTACACTTAAATCTTTTGCCTTTTTTGTTTTTGCCCCACATCTTGCACACATTTTACTGCTTGGGAAATATGTATCTACTTGATTGTAATATTTTCCATATTTATGGCATTTCTATAGAAGTAATTCACATATTCTATTAAAGCTGGCATCTAATATATAAAAAAACAATAGGACTTAATCCTATTGCTAATATTTATTATGCTTGAACATATTCAACAGTGCCTGTTATTGACTTTGTTTTAATATCAGGAACTTCAGTAACAGTTGAATCATATGTTGCAGTTACAGTAAATGTTGTAGAAGCACCTGCAGCAAGTTCTGAACTTGGGTCTGTTGAAGAGTAGATAATTGCTGGAGAACCACCAGCTGTTTCTGTTAAATTCATACTAGAAAATTTAGCATCAATATTTCCTTTATTCTCTACTGTAATTGTGTAAGTTACCGTATCACCTGGTTGCATTAATGTTGGATTAAATGTAGCTGAAGTAGAAGTGTATGTTGGAGTACCTCCTTTTGCATTTCCTGTAACAGATGATGCAGTAATTCCAGTTATTTCAATATCCCATTCTCCAGAAATCGTAGCAGTACTATTTAAATTTAGTGTTTGAGCAAATGCAGCATAACCTATTGACATAAACAAAACAATAGCCAATAAAGAAGCAATTAAAATATTTCTTCCATCTTTTTTCATATTTTTCATAAAAATAATCCTTTCTACTATAATTTATATATAAATGATATCACGTATCTTCTTTATTATAAATATTTTTTTAAAAATTTTGTAAACATTTACTGTTAAGTTTAAAAACTAAAATATATTTTTATATTAAATTATTATTTATCTCTTAAAATGGCATTATATTCTTTTTCTACTCTATCAATTATTTTATTAAATAAATTCATTACTTCTTCTTCAGTTAATGTTTTATTTTTATCAATAAAATCAAGGCTAAAAGCAATTGACTTTTCATCTTCTTTAACATTTTCTCCAGTATAAACATCAAATACTGAGACATTGTCAAGGAGTCTTCCACCGACTTTTTTAATAGTAGAGATGATACTTCCAGCAGAAATATCTTTTTTAACAATAAAAGCCATATCTTTACTAATACCTGGATACTTTGGTGCTTCTTTATATTTTAATGGTTTTACATCTGTCATTAAGGCATTAAGCGAAAATTCAAAAACATATACTTCATCTTTACAAATATTTGGATGAACTCGTCCAATTATTCCAATATTTTTTTCATCTAATAAGATATTAGCACTTATTCCGGGATGTAGATCACTACAATCACTAATATCAAAACTATATCTATTTTTAAAGCCCATATAATCTAGAATATTTTCAACAATTCCTTTAACAATATAGAAATTATATTTAATAGATTTTGTCCAACCATTAGATAAATATGAACCATAACATAGTCCAGTAACTAAGCTTGTTTCATTATATTTATTATCATATGTTTTAGCTATTTCATATAAACTAATATCTTTTACTTTTCTTTTTTTATTATATTCATATACATTTAATAGTGATGGTATAAGAGTAGTTCTAACAATACTTTTATCTATACTCATAGGATTAGGAAGGGTCGCATGTTCTAATTTTCTATAGTTAAATAATTTAGCCATAATAGGAGAAACTAAAGTATAAGTTTTACTTTCATTTAAACCAAGAGTTCTAAGTCTATGAGAAATAGTTTTACGATATTTAACATCTCCGATATATTGACCTTGTCTAATTGGAACACGTGGAATAGTAGATATTAGATTTTGATAACCATAAAGTCTACCAATCTCTTCAGCTATATCATTAATATTAGGATCAATATCTAGTCTTCTGCTAGGAATAATTACTTTAAATTTATCTTTAGTTAACTTGTAATCAAAGTCTAGTCTATTTAATTCTATTTTCATGTCATCTGTACTTATTTTAATACCTAATATTTTATTAACATCATCGGCTTTAAACTCAACAATCTTTGGTGTCTTATCAATTACATCATATTTGATAGTATCAGAAAGAATGGTTGCTCCAGCATATTTCTCTAGTAAATGGCAAGCACGTTCTAAAGCCATTTCAGTATATTCATAGCTTAAACCTTTACCATATCTAATTGATGCTTCACTCTTTAAATTTAAACGATTAGCAGTATATCTAATTGATACGGAATCAAATATTGCTGCTTCTATTAAGATATCTTTGGTTGTAGATTCTACTTCAGTATTTTCTCCACCCATAACTCCAGCAATACAAACTGGTTTTTTACTGTCAGTTATTACAATATCATTTTTACTTAATATTCTATTCTTTCCATCAAGAGTAATAATTTTTTCATTTTCTTTGGCATCTCTAACTACAATTTTATCTCCAAGACTTTCTTTATCAAAGAAATGAAGTGGTTGACCAAATTCAAGCATTACATAATTAGAAATATCTACAACATTATTAATTGGTCTCATACCAACAGATAGTAATCTTTTCTTAATAAAATCTGGGCTTTCTCCAATATGAACATTTTTAACCATACGAGCAGAATAATATGGACATTTCTTTGTTTTTACATCTATTTTCATATGATTATTAATACTATCAGATTTATCTTCTTTAAAGGATAAATCAGGTAGGTTAACTTTTCTATTTAAAATTGCTCCTATTTCATAAGCAAAACCTATATGGTAGTAGCAATCATTATTTCTATGTTTATGGATATCTAATTCATATAAAGTATTATCAAGTCCTAAATATTTTAAAGGATCTTCTCCAACTTTAGCATCTTCTCCTAGAATTTCTATTCCTTTAGCATAATTCTCATCGTTTTTTTCTTCTAGTCCTAGTTCAAATAGTGCACAAATCATTCCATTTGATTCTACTCCACGAATCTTACTTTTCTTTATAATAAATTCTCCGGGTAAAACTGCTCCTGGTAAAGCAACTATTACCTTGATTCCAGCTTTTACATTAGGTGCTCCACATACTATTTGTAATTTAGCTTTTCCTACATCTACACTACATACATTTAGATGGTCACTATCAGGATGTTTTTCACAAGTTAGAACTTTTCCAATTACTAAATTATCAATATGATTGGAAACTACTTTTTCAATATTAATACCAGCCTTAGTAATTTTAACTGCTAATTCTTTTAAGTCTTGATCTGATATATCAATATAATCTTTTACCCATTCTAAGTTCATCATATTAGCGAGCCTCCCATCTATCAAACACTCTAGTTTCTCTTAAATCGGTATTATAAAATACTCTTAAGTCATCTATTCCATACTTTAACATAGCAAGTCTTTCGGCTCCAAAACCGAAGGCAAAACCACTCCACTCTTCTGGATCATAGCCACTCATTCTTAAAACATTGGGATGAACAACTCCTGCTCCAACAACTGTTATCCAGCCAGTGTTTTTGCAAATGTTACACCCTTTACCATGGCAATGGAAACAAGTAATATCTCCTTCTACTGATGGTTCAGTAAACTGATAATAACTTGGTCTAAAACGTGTTTCAACTTCATCTCCAAATAATTTTTTACAAATAATATCAAGTGTTCCTTTTAAATCACTTAAGCTAATATCTTTATCTACTAGTAGTCCTTCAATTTGCATAAATTGATGAGAGTGAGTTGCATCATCATCATCTCTTCGATAAGTTTTACCAGGACAAATCATTCTAATAGGTACTTTTCCTTTTCCTTTTAACATTGTTCTAACTTGAACAGGAGATGTTTGACTACGTAGAAGTATTTCTTCTCCTTCAAGATAAAATGTATCTTGAGCGTCACGTGCTGGATGTCCTTTAGGTATATTTAACATTTCAAAGTTATATTTATCTTCTTCAATTTCTGGTCCATCTACTACATCATAGCCCATAGACATACAGACGCTTTCTACTTCTTCAATTAATTTTTCTAAAATATTAGGAGCACCAACTTTAATATTATAAGCAGGTAAACTAATATCAATTGCTTCACTCTTTAATTTTTCATTTAAATTAATTGTTTCAAGTTCATTTTTCTTAGATTCATAAAAGTCATTAAATATATTTTTTAGTTCATTTACCTTTTTACCAAAATCTTTTTTTTCTTCATTAGGTATATTTCTAATTTCTTGATTTAATTCACTTATTAAACCTTTTTTACCTAAATATTTAACTTTTAAGTCATTTAGACTATTTAAATCTTTAACCTTTTTTTGATCTTCTAAAATCATATCTTTAATTTCATCAATCTTCATTTAAAACATCTCCTTAATTTTTCTCATATCATTTATACTTTTAACTTTTACTTTATTAACTTCAGTATTCTTAGTATCATAAAATAATGAATCTATACCATATAAATTTGGCCCTAATACATCAAGATCTAGATTATCTCCTATCATAATACTATTTTCTGTCGCATACTTACCACAAGCTAACATATAAGCATCTCTTCTTGGCTTAAGAATTACATCTCCACCATAGATTTCATCAAAATATTTAGCTAAATCTGCTTTTCGTAATCTTTCTAATTGTACTTCAGTAATCCAATTAGATAGAACAACTATACTCTTACCTTTATTTTTTAAATATTCTAAGACTTCTCTAATACCATCGATTTCCTTGTAATTATTTGGTATTAAAGAATCATACCAACCTTTTAACATACTATCAGTAAATTCTATTCCAGTTTCTTTTATAAAGAAAGCTTTTATATCTCCATTAGTATATTTCTTATGAGTTCTTTCATATTTTTCTAATAATATAGGTAATTTATAAATAAATTTTTTACTATCTTTTTCAGATAAAATACTTTTAAAGTATTCTTTTTCATTTGAATAATCACTATCAATAATTGTTCCATCTAAATCAAATATAAATCTAATTTTTTCCATAACTTTCACCCCACAAAAAAGATACCACAATAAGGACGAATTATCGCGGTACCACCTTAATTTATAGATTATATCTATACACTTAATCTTTTAACGCAAGAATACGCTTACTATTAATAAGGACTCCTAGGATGAATTCATATAACTATATTATCTATTTTCATCAAACATAGACTTTCTTAAAATAATCATTATATTACTACTTCCTAATCAATGTCGATATGCCTATTATATCATAAAAAACATAATTAAACAATTAATTTATTTTTGTAGTACTTATAGTGTTTTGTTTATTTAAATTATAGGCTTTATATAAATTTTCAAATATTGAGTAAACTGTCATTTGTCCAACACCTCCAGGTACTGGAGTTAAGTATTTATATCTTACAACATCATGTGATACATCTCCACATATTTTTCCATTTAAGTAATTAAAACCAACATCTATTAAGCATACATCATCTTTAATCATGTCTTGAGTAATTAAATTAGCTTTACCAACACTTGTTATAATAATATCTGCCTGCTTAGTATATTTTTTTAAATCTTTTGTTTTGGAATGACAAATTGTAACTGTTGCATCTCTATTTAAAAGTAAATTATATAAGGCTTTGCCAATATGAATACTTCTTCCAATAATTACTACATCTTTTCCAGATACATCAATATTATAAAAATCAATAATTTTCATAACACCTAAAGCTGTGCATGGTATTAAAGCATTATTACAATTATCAATTAGAGCTATTCTATTTATATCATTTATACCGTCTATATCTTTATTTGGATTTATTCTGTTTCTTATAATATTATAATCAATATTTTTTGGTAATGGCAATTGAACAATTATTCCATCAATATTATGATCATTGTTTAACTTATCAATTATTGATACTAATTCTTCAGTAGTTGCTGTTGCTTGTTTAATTAATTTAAATTTAACATCTAATTCTTTTGCTAATTTTTCTTTCTGCTTAATATATCTATTACTAGCAAAATCATCCCCTATTTCGATAACTGCTAGTCCTGTATTAATATCTCTATATTTTATTTTTAATTCTTTTAATAATTCACTTTTAACTAATTTTCCATCTAATATCATATTCTAAAAAAGAATTACTATATAGTAAGTAATTCTTGTTCCTTTTCTTTTAGTATTTCCTCTATCTTTTTATTGTATTTATTTACTAAATCTTGAATTTCTTTTTCTTTTCCTTTTTCTTCATCTTCTGGAAGTTCTTCTTTTTTTATATCTTCCATAGCATCTCTTCTAATATTTCTGATTGAAACTTTCGCTTCTTCAGCAAGTGCTCTAACTTGTTTAACAAGCTCTTTTCTTCTTTCTTCTGTAAGTTCTGGAATTACTATTCTAATTGTTTCTCCATCATTATTAGGATTATAACCTAGATTAGATACTAAAATTGCTTTCTCAATTGCTTTTAAAGAATGTTTATCAAAAGGTTTAATTAATAGTTGTCTAGCTTCTGGTACAGATATAGTTGCTAATTGTTTTAAAGGAGTTGCTACTCCATAATAATCAACATGAACCCCATCTAAACTAGAAGGATTAGCACGACCAGCTCTTACTGTTGTAAACATTTTTTCCAAATTTTTCATAGAATTATTCATTTCTTCAGTTGCATTTACTAAAATTGTCTCACTATCCATTATTCATCTCTCCTTATGAATATTATATTATATTTGTTTTGTAATGTAAAAAGAAAATTATTATTTTTTAAACAACACTTATGAAAATAATAAATATTAAAAATAAAAATAATAAAACTCCAAAAATTATTGCTAAAGTATTAACAATTTTATTTAAATTTTCTTGATCAATATCATCTATATCTTTAGAAATTTTAGAAATATTTTTTTCAAAATTTGTTTTATTGATTGCTTTATCTATTATATCTTGGTCTAGTTCAATTGTTTTAGTATTTTCAATATCATCAACAACATCATTTACTTTATCATATAAACTATGCATTTCGTTT
>OMUM01000085.1 GCA_900314225.1 uncultured bacterium
TACTAGCAAATTGATAATTAGCAACTTCATCAATTTACTACATACATTATACGTGTTATAATTTTTATAGATAGTAGGTGATAAATTGAAAAAGAAAGACTTTATTAAAATGATGGATGAAGAAGATGAAGATTGGGAACCAGGAAGAGATGCGATTGACGCTGAATTTAGTAGAATCTATCCCAATCAAGAACCAATAATAAATGAAATACCTATAGCTAATAGAAAAGAGTTTGGTGGTTCTAACTATTTAGATGAATTCGATATTTACAGATCAAAAAAAGATTACAATCATATTGTAACTTTAGGTATGAGTCAGTTAGAAGCTGATCCAAATTATTTTGGCAAAGAATATAGTAAATGGGGCTATGAAATGACTTTTAAAATAAATAATAATGATTATTTATGGGCCTTAGATATTCTCTCATCCTTAGCTAGCTTCACTAATATTAAAAAAAGAAAATTTACAATACACGATATCATACCATTTGGTGGAAAGTCTCTTAATCCTAATATCGATTCCAAAATAACTGCCCTTATAGTAATTAAAGATACTGATGTAAAAACAATTAATACCTATTTTGGAAAAGTAGATTTTCTTCAATTATATGGAATAACAGAAAAAGAATTAACTATTTTAGAAAATAATCCTGAAAAAATAACTGAATTTATTAACTTAGTAAAAAAAGATAATCCAGATTTTATAACAGACATGAATAGAACTAAATCTTATTTGGAGGAAGATTATAATGAATGAAATATATAAAAGAATAAGTGTAAGAAATTATTTAGAAAAAGATGTTGAAGATGAAAAAATTTTACAAATAATTAAAGCCGGCATGCAATCACCATCTGCTAAAAACCAACAACCTTGGGAATTTTTTGTTGTCAAAAATAAGAATGTAATTGAAAAATTGAGTAAAGCAAGTCCATATTCTAACTTTTCTAAAGAAGCTCCAGTAATAATTGTTGCTTGCTACAGAAATAATATTCCAGAACCAGACTTTAAACTAATCGATTTAGCCATTTCTGTAGAAAATATGTGGTTAGAAGTAGAAACGTTAGGTTTAGGAGCTTGTATGATAGGCATAGCACCTGTTAAAGAACGAGTAGAATATGTTAACAAAATATTAAATTTAGACAGTAATTTAAATACATTTTGTCTATTTCCAGTAGGATATCCAGCTAAAAAACATAAACAACAAAATAGATATGATGAAAATAAAATACATTTTATTAATTAGAAATAAATTTTTATCATTCTATTATTAGTTTCAATAAAACCCTCATTTTTTAAAGCTTTTAACTCTCTTGTCATTGCACTTCTATCAACAGATAAATAATTAGCAAGATCTGTATAAGTCATAGCAAGTTTAAACTTATTACGACCTGTTTTTTGTGCTTCTTGAGTAAAATATTCAATTAACTTATCACGAATAGATCTTTTAGTTAAAAGTTCTATTCTATTATTTTTATTATGCAATTGTTCATTTAATATCTTAATTAAATTTTTAATAAATATTATATAAAAGTCTGTTCTAATAATTTCATCATTAGTTATTTCATTATATTCAATAAAAGTAATCTTAGTCTCTTCTTTAGTAATACAAGTTATATCATCAGAATTAATATTTAAAGTTAAACTTCCAAAGAATTCACCTTCACCTAATTCTTCTAAAACAGTACTATTACCATTATAATCATTATATATTAGTTGGACACTTCCAGTGTCAATTATAGCAATAAAATCTTGCAAGTTGACATTTGACAATACATTTACACCTTTACGATAAAATAGGGTAGATGACTTTAAAATTTTCTTTAATTTCAATATATTTTTTTCAGAAATATTTTCAAAAAGTTTTGTCATTTTTACACCTCCAAAATTTATTTTAGCAAAAAATGTAAAATGTTGCAATTGCAACATTTTATTTTTAACCTTTGAGTTATAATGGATTTGTAATTTCAAGAAAATAGAATGTGAGGTATATATATGAAAGTTATAAAAAGAGATGGACATATTGTTGATTATAGTCCTGATAAAATAGAGAATGCTATTACTAAGGCTAATAATGAAGTTAGTGAGGAAGATAGAGTTAGTGATATTCAAATTAGAAATATTATTAAGTATATTGAGGGTCTTCATAAAAGAAGAATGTTAGTAGAAGATATCCAAGATGTTATTGAAAAAAGACTGATGGCTCTTGGTAAATATGAACTTGCTAAAGAGTATATTACTTATAGATATACAAGAGAATTAGTAAGACGTAGTAATACTACTGATAGAAGTATTAAAGAGTTAATAGATGGAGAAAATGAGTATTGGAATACTGAAAACTCTAATAAAAATGCCAAAGTAGTAACAACTCAAAGAGATTATTTAGCTGGTATTACAAGTACCGATATTACAAGAAGATTCCTACTTCCAGAAGATATAGTTAAAGCTCACGATGAAGGAATTATTCATTTCCATGATGCTGACTATTTTGCTCAAAATGCTTTACATAATTGTGACTTAATTAACCTAGATGATATGTTACAAAATGGTACTAATATTAATGGAGTAATGATTGAAAAGCCACATAGATTCTTAACTGCTATGACAATTGCTACTCAATTAATTACAGCTGTTAGTTCATCTCAATACGGTGGTGCAACCATTACCCTAACTCATTTAGCTCCATTTGTTAGATCATCAAGAGAGTTTTATGAAAAAAAATATAAAGCCAGGAAATTAACTGCTGCTCAAATAAATAAATTTGTTGAAGAAGATTTACACAAAGAAATAGTTGATGGAGTACAAACATTCCAATATCAAATCAATTCTATGACTACTACCAATGGACAAGCTCCTTTCTTATCCGTTTGCATGTATTTAGGAGAAACTGATGAATACAAAGATGAACTTGCTATGATAATAGAAGAAGTATTAAAGCAAAGAATTCAAGGAATGAAAAACGAAAAAGGAGTTTATATTACTCCAGCATTCCCTAAACTTTTATATGTATTAGAAGAAGATAATATTAATCCTAAGGGAAAATATTACTACTTAACAGAACTTGCTGCTAAATGTACTGCTAAGAGAATGGTACCTGATTATATTTCTGAAAAAGTCATGAAAGAATTAAAAATTAATGAAAATGGTGAAGGAGATTGCTATCCATGTATGGGTTGCAGATCATTCTTAACACCAGATAGATCAATTAGTTTAGGTAATATTGCTAAAGCTAAAAATTATGTTGAGGGTAAAGGAAAATATTATGGCAGATTTAATCAAGGCGTTGTAACAATCAACTTACCAGATGTTGCTCTAACTTCAGGAAAAGATATGGAACTATTCTGGAAAATATTTGATGATAGACTAGAACTTTGCCATAGAGCACTTCAAATTAGACACAAAAGATTATCTAAAGTTACAAGTGATGTTGCACCAATTCTTTGGCAACATGGAGCCCTAGCAAGACTTGAAAAAGGTGAATCAATTCACGAATTACTACATCACGGTTATTCCACAATATCTTTAGGTTACGCTGGACTTTACGAATGTGTTAAATATATGACAGGAGAATCTCATACTGATAATGGTAAAGGCAAGGAATTTGCTCTAGAAGTTATGCAAAAAATGAATGACAAATGTAAAGAGTGGAAAGAAGCTGAAGACATTGATTATTCAGTTTATGGTACACCAATTGAATCAACTACTTATAAATTTGCTAAATGCTTAAGAGAAAGATTTGGTAGAATTAAAGGAATTACTGATAGAGATTATATTACTAATAGTTATCATGTACCAGTATTTGAAAAAATTGATCCATTTGAAAAATTAAAATTAGAAAGTGAATTTCAAAAATTATCACCAGGTGGAGCAATATCATATATTGAATGTTCTAACCTAGAAAATAATCTTGATACAGTTATGGAAGTAATTAAGTTTATTTATAATAATATAATGTATGCTGAACTTAATACTAAGAGTGATTATTGTCAAAAATGTGGTTATAGTGGTGAAATCTTATTAAATGATGATTTAGAGTGGTACTGTCCAAATTGTGGCAATAAAGACCATGATACTTTAAATGTTGCTAGACGTACTTGTGGTTATATTGGAACAAATTTCTGGAATAAAGGAAGAACCCAAGAAATTAAAGAAAGATATGTTCACCTAGATAATCATGATAGTGATGAGGAGTAAATATGCGATACAATAAAATAAGAAAAATGGATGTTTCTAATGGTCCTGGTATTAGAGTATCAATCTTTTTACAAGGTTGTGAATTTCACTGTAAGAATTGCTTTAATCCAGAAACTTGGAGTTTTAAAAGTGGAAAAGAGTTTACCAATGAAACAATAAATAAAATACTTGAATTATCTGACAAAGAAACAGTATCTGGGCTTTCTATTTTAGGAGGGGAACCAATGCATCCTAAAAATATTGAAGGTACAATTGAACTTGCCAAGAAATTTAAAGAAAAATTTCCTAAAAAAACAATTTGGGTATGGAGTGGCTTTCTTTATGATGATATTTTAAAAAGAAATCCTGAAATATTTGATTATATTGATGTTATGGTTGATGGCCAGTATGTAGATGAATTACATGATCCAACTCTTAGATGGAAAGGGTCTTCTAACCAAAGAGTAATAGATATAAAAAAGACTCAAAAAAGTGGAAAAATTGTTTTAAATACAGATTAAAGGAGAAGTATGAAAAAAAGAGGATTCGAAATAGTTAGTACCTACAAAGATAAAAATATAAAAATACCAGTTCGTAAAACTGCTAAGTCTGCAGCATATGACTTAGAAGCTGCTGAAGACATAGTTTTACCAAAATTTGAGTTAGGTATAAAACCAACATTAATACCAACAGGACTTAAAGCTTATATGCAAGATGATGAAGTATTGCTACTAGTTCCAAGAAGTTCAGGGCCTAAAAAACAAGGAATTAGTTTTCCTCATAATATGGGAGTAATTGATAGCGATTACTATAATAATAGTGATAATGAAGGACATATTTTTATTCAAGTTATCAATTTAAAAGATCAAGATGTTGAAATTAAAAAAGGGGAAGCGATTGCCCAAGGAATATTCCAAAAATATTTAGTAGCGGACGATGACAAAGCTGAAGGAGTAAGAACTGGTGGTTTTGGTTCAACTGATAAATAATTAATACTGCTTTATAAGCAGTATTTTTTTGTAAAAAAAAATATACTTTTGTCTAATTAATAGAATTATATTTTATTTATTTTATAATTATAATGAAGGGAGGATATGTGGATACTGTCTTAGACTATGAAGGACTTATATATAGCATAATAAGTAAATATCCTAATAGATTTGATAAAGAAGATTTATTTCAAGCTGGAATGTTAGGTTTAGTTGATGCTTATAAGCATTATGATCCCCATGCAAATACTAAGTTTTCAACCTATGCTTATTACTATATAGTAGGAGAGGTTAACAAATATATAAAAGAATGTAGTAGTTTAAAGATAGGTAAAGATTTAATAGAATTAAAAAAGAAAATAATAAAAGTAACTGACTTAATGACTCAAAAATTAGGTAGAATTCCAAGTAATCTAGAAATAGCCCTATATCTAGATGTTCCTGAACAAGATATAAATGAAGCGCTAATTTCTACTGATGAAGTAAGTAGTATTGAAGAATCTTTTAATTATTTAGAATCTAATGATAATATAAATATTGATTTATTAGATTTAAAAATGGAGATAAATAAATTACCTAAAGAAGAAAGAGAAATAATTATTTCAAGATATTTTACTGGTTTAACTCAAAGTGAAACATCTAATAAATTAGGAATTAGTCAGGTACAAGTATCAAGAAATGAGGCCAAAATTCTTAAGAAACTTAGAACTAATCTATGATTCTAAGTTTTTTTGTATGAAAAAAATAAATTTGGTTAGATTATTAATGGTGATGAATGATGAAAAATACAAAATATGACCTAATAGCAAATTCTCATAAATCTGAAGAAACTAGGAAAAAAAATGCCTTTATAGCTTTTATTACAGGAGGACTTATCGGACTAATTGGTGAAGGAATGATTGAATTATTTTGCTTAAACTTTTCAATGTCTAGAACAGATGCAGGAACTCTTATGATAGTTGTCTATATTTTTCTAGCAAGTTTATCAACAGCCTTAGGCTTTTTTGACAAACTAGTAAGTGTTTGTAGATGTGGCTTACTTATACCTATTACTGGCTTTGCCCATTCAATGACCAGTGCTAGTCTAGACTTCAAAAGAGAAGGTCCAATATATGGAATAGGATCAAATATGTTTAAATTAGCTGGTTCAGTAATTATATATGGAGTAGTTTCTGCATGGCTTTTTGGCCTAATAAGATATTTAATAGGAGGTAGTATATGACAACATATTATAAAAATGTTTATATTGATGATACTGCTACAGTTTGTGGACCATATGAAAAAAAAGGCCCATTAAGAAGATATTTTGATAAATGTTATGATGACTTATATATAGGAGAAGATTCCTATGAAAAAGCAGAAATTAAACTAGTAAGAACTTCCTTAAAAATTTTATTAAAAAAAGCTAATATAGATAAATATAATATTGATTTAGTTATAGGTGGAGATTTACTTAATCAAATTACAGCTTCTACTTATGGAACTTACGGGGTAGGCAATGGATTTATTGGTATATATGGAGCCTGTAGTAGTAGTGTCTTAGGAATGATTATTGCTTCTAATTTTATAGAAGCTGGTTTTGTTAATAATTGCTGTTGCGTAGTATCAAGTCATAATCTAAGTAGTGAGAAACAATTTAGAAATCCAGTAGAGTATGGTGCCCCAAGACCTGATAGTGCAACATTTACCTCCACTGGAGCAGCTAGTTGCTTGCTTTCTAGAAAAAAAACATCCATTAAAGTAGAATCATCAACAATTGGTAAAATAATTGACTATGGTCAAAATGATGCTAATGACATGGGAAGAGTCATGGCCCCAGCAGCAATTGATACTTTAAAAAGACATTTGGACGATACAGGAAGAAAAGCAGACTATTATGACTTAATACTTACAGGAGATTTAGGTAAATATGGTAAAGAAATATTAATTGATTATATGCGTGACTGCTACAACATAAATTTAAAAGGAAATTATAACGATTGTGGAACAATGCTCTACGACCTTTATGAACAAAAAGATGTCCATGCCGGAGGTAGTGGACCATCTTGTGGAGCTTTAGTAGTTTATTCTTATATAATTCATTTAATGCGAAGAAAAAAAATAAAAAGAGTTCTCTTTCTAGCAACAGGAGCATTATTTTCTCCAACACTCTTATATCAAAAAGAAAATATTAATGCAATCTGTCACGCTATAAGTCTGGAGGCGGTATAATGTTACTTTTTAATTCATTTTTATTTTGTGGCTTTCTTTGTCTACTATCACAAATTATTTTAGACAATTCTAAACTAACACCAGGACATATTACCAGTATTTTAGTAGTTATTGGAGCATTCCTTGATACATTTAATATTTATGATGAAATAATAAGAAAAGTTGGAGGAGGAGCTTTAATTCCTATAACAAGTTTTGGACATTCTCTAATACATGGAGCATTAGCTAAAGCAGAAAGTGTTGGTATAATTGGAATATTTATGGGAATGTTTGATTT
>OMUM01000079.1 GCA_900314225.1 uncultured bacterium
TAAATACAACTTTATTTTTTTAATCTTTTTACTAATTGGTTTGCTTCTTCTTGGGATTTACTTGTTCCTAGATCATCTATAATTGAATTAGTTCTATCTAACCAATTTTTACTATGTATTACTCTTATAACTCTTGAATCTTTCATCAATGTAGTCTTATCTAATCTACTTAATTCCTCAAAATCAGAAGCATTCATAATATAAATTGCATCCCCAAGGGCAGTGTTTGGATTATCCTTATTATATTCCCTGTCCAATATAACTTTTCCATTTGGATAAATATAAGCAATATAACCATGATACTTTCTTAAGCCTACAGCTTTAACTAAATAATTGGTACTTTCATAAAAAGCATTTTTAGCTTCACCTACTTGTTTAAGTTTAGCAATCTCATCCATATTAAGTATCGTCTCTTTAATAGGGCTTCCATTAACAGACCTTGCTCTAGAATAATCATGTCCTTCTGGAATTAATATCCAATCAACTTCACTACTATTATCAGCAACTCTTCTTTTAGCATTTTCTAGTCTTTTCTTGATACTATTCAAATCAACTTCTAAATTTCCACCGCCAATAATTTTATAATCTTTTCTCATATTAGAATCTAAATATTTATCAATAAGTCCAATATACTTTTTTATTTCATCTTTATCCTTTGATTCTTCAATTTTTCTTAAATAATCATTAATAATATACATATATAATTTATCTATATTCAAATATTTACTAAATAAACTATTATAATTCTTTTCTTCCATAACTTTTTTAATATCTTGTCTTTTAATAATAAATCTAGTATACATATCAACTTGACACTTTAAAAATCTTGGTAAAGATTGTTGCATAGCACAACTATAATAATAATGTTGAGCCTCTTTAACATCATCAAGTTCTTTTTTTATCTCATTAATTCTATTAGTATCAGTTGTATTAGAAAGCTCATTTTCTAAAGACTTTCTTTTATTATTTAAAGGCCTAATATAATTTCTACCATCTTGTAATGATTTATAAATAGCTGGAAATTCTTCCCTTAATTGATGCTCACTACTAATATTTCTAAGTACTTCCACTCTATTTAATAACTTATTAGTTAATTTATCATCATCAACTAAACAAGGTTTTTCATTTAAATCAATCTGGATTTTAGTCAAAAATTCCTCATAAGATGGTCTGATCATACCAATTAATTCATCATCTTTACGATAACAAGTAAGCTCATTAGAAAAATCATCAGAAAATTTCTTATATTTAAATACACTATGTATATTTTCTCTATTGAGTAAACATATAACAGCATACATCTTTTTCCAATCAATATTATCTTTACAACAACCATTTAAAAAATCAATAGTTCTTAAATTAACAGTTGGCTTTCTATTATCACTACCCATAAATATCCCCCTAAAACTAGGCATATTATATCATATTTCTTTTATTTGGGCAATATTAAGTATTATTATTCTTACATTTTAAATTATAACGCATAATATTAAATAATATTTCTCTTTCTGTTTTATCATCAATTTTACATTCATCTAATAATAAATTAATAGTATCTAAATCTTCCATATAATCATTATTATTAGGATTTTCTAATTTATTATATAATTCTTCATACTTAAAAGTCATTTCTTTTAACTCTTCTAATTCTTTTTCAGGAATATTATTATTTTTATAATTTCCAATATAATTAATAAATTTATCTAAATATTTAATTTGATTATCATATATTTTATATGTTGTATGAGCATTTTCATTTAGTAAAAGCATCTCTTTTATAGATTTAATATTATCATATATTAATTTTTTTTCTTTATAATTAATATCTAATTCTTCTAATATTTTTCTAATAACTGCTAAATTTATATTAATAATATTATATTTATCTTTTTTTAATAAATTTAATTCTTTTTTATATTTTTCTTTTAATAAATTACCATTATCAAGGCAATTATTAATTTTTAGCTTATTAGTTGAAATAACTTCTTTCAATATAGTAATAAGTGTTGTCTGAGTTTCTAACATATCTAACCACTCCTATTAAGCTACTTTAGCATATTTTGAATCTTCTTCATCTAATATCTCTATTTCATCTTTATTAGATGATTCTTCTTTAACAAAAAAGCAATCATCTTGAATCTTTTGTTTCATTATTGATACAATTTGTTCTTCGCATTTCTTAGCCCTATTTTCCATAATATTATAGTGATCTTTTAATTTTTTATTTGTAACTCCTAATAAAATAACATTATTATCATTAATAGGAATATAAGTAACAGCTAAACCATTATTTTTTATTGTACGAGCATCATATATATTAAGAGTTGAATAATTATTATTACTTTTTCTAAAATTTAATTCATTATTTTTTAAGCTTTTTACAGCACTATCAAAAGCTAACTTGTCATCTTTATCTAAATTAGCAAAATCTTCAGAGATAAAAGAAATATTATTATCATATAAATAATAAATATTATTACTCTTTTTATTATCACTATTTTTATAAAACATCTCTACTGCTGAAGAAATAGGAACACTTGGATTCGCTTCTAGATATTTTCTAATAATATTTCGCTCATAATCAATATATATCTGTACATCAGGACCATAACTACCATCAATTTTATAATTATCTAAAGATATTTTATCAAATGATATATCTTCAATTAAGCTAATTAATCTTTTTAAATAAAAATCACTAGTAATCAAATCCTCTAAATCAGATAATTTTTCATCTAATTCACTCATTTGTTCAATATCATCAATATTTTTAGCTTTATATTTAGAAATATTATTTTTAATTAAATATTCAATAAACTTTTTCTTTTCCAGAGGGGTTAATAAAGACTTTTCTAATGTCTTTTCTAATAAATCAATATTTGATATAGCATCACCATATTCAATTTCATTAGCAAGATCCATAATATTTTCAATATAATCTGTTGTTTTATTAAGAGAATCAGTAAATAAATCAGGATTTATTCTACATACATATTGATTAAGTCTATTCATAAATTTATTTATCTCATCAAGACATTTCTTTTCTTGAGGTACACTAACTTCTGAAGATATATCACTGTTTTTTAAATAATAATAATTTTTTATAGAATTTAAAAAGGAAGCATAAATATCCGGTAATATTTTTTTTAAATAATTTATAAATGTATACTCTTTATTTTTATCTTTTTCAATCTCTTCTGCAAAAAATATTTTATCTTTATTAAGAACTTCTAAAATATCATCTGTTATATAATAATAAGTATCTAATTCATCGACTATTTCACTTCTTAATTGTTCTTGTTCTTCAACAATAGTCGTAAGGAAATCTAAAAATTTATTAGAAATGGCATTAATTTCTTTATTTTCTTCTCTAATTTCCATAATAACACCTCGTATTATATTACATAACTATTGTATCAAATATTTAAATTTTTGTCTTTAGAAATAATAAATTTTAGCAAACAAAAAATTGGTAATAACCAATTTAAAACATCTCTACTTTTTTATTAACCTCTTAGCATATTCTTTAATGCTTTCACCATAAACCATAGTATCCTTAATTTGTGAAGATAAAGGGGCTAAATAACTAAATTGCTTGCATAATATTTTACTCTTACTCTTTGGAACCTTACCATATATTCTAAGAAAATTAGTAATAAAAAATGTATTTAATTCTTGTCTATTAAATAATTCTGTTTCTATAATACCATTTTTCTCTGAAAGTCCACTATAATCAATCAAATGATCTTCATATAGAAAACTACCAGGATCAATAAAATATATACCATCATTAAAAATAAAATTACATAAACATATATCAGTTATTGTTATTTTATTTCTACTTAAAATCTTTATATCATTTTCATACTTTTCTAATTCATCTACCAAAAAATTAATATTAAGATTATTTATAAAATAATTATCAAATGACTCAATATACTTCATTGTATAACCAGAAAATTTATTAAGTTCATTATATACAACATCCTGAGGCATAATTATTCGCTCAGTATTAATTTTAGAAAGTCTTTTTACAGTATCTTCATCTAATCTTATTTTTACACATTTAGGCTTATAAATTTTAATTACTCTATCATTAAATAAATAAACATTTGACTCTAAGCCTTCATTAATATAATGACTATCAAACTCTTTCTTTGACATATCAATCTTCTTATCACCAAAATAATAAATCAACATAACACCCCCATTTATTTGCTTCATATTATAACATAAAAGTACATAAAATACTAGCTATCTAAATATTTAATAACTAATTTTAAACTCTTATTAATACATTTATCTATTAATTTAGACATTTTTAAAAAACTAGATGAAACATGATTATTATAATTTTTCTCCTTTTCTATATAATTATTTATATCAATTTTTTTACCTTCTTTTAAATCTTTTTCATAATTTTTAATAGCCTCTTCAGTTAAAACATTTTTATTAGAATAATAATTTGTATTAAGAGAACTTAAATACAAAGATAAGAAAGATATTACCAACAAAATACCAATAATTTTAACTATTTTCTTCATTTATAACCTCCAAAAAAGCTTTAGAAAAAGCAATAGTTGAATTTAATACTTCATTAGGAGTATTCTCATATCCTCCTACTTCAATTAAAATTGTTCGTTTATTAAAATCTTGATTATAAACACCATTAACTCCTTTCCCTTGTTTTTTTAAAATACCTTTACAAAGGCCATTATATTTTTCATTTAATTTATTATTAATTCTCTCAGTAAAAGCTAAATTCTCTTGATAATTAGGATTTTCTAATCCAATAATAAATAATATTTTAGCATAATTCTTATTGTTAATAGTAATTGTTGTTCTATCATGAGCTAAACTATCTCGATGAATATCTATAAAATATTTTAAAGTAGGATAATTAATAATACTATTTTCTAATAAAATTCTACTTGCTTTATAAGAATTATAATATTTCCAATTATTTTTATTTAATATATCTTTAATAGAAGCTTCCTCTACTATAGACTTATAACCATTCTTTTGAAAAATATCTTCTAAAATATAATTGTTCATAATAACAGTTGGAGTTACTGAATATTCAGCAAGTGTAGTAGAAGCATATTCTTCACTTTGATGAGTATTATATAAATAAATAAGTGGAGCTTCATTCTTTATATCAATTTTTTCAGAAGATGTAACCCTACTCATTTGATATTTAGAATTTAATTTCTTTATTGGATTAGAAATATCTATAACTTTAGCAATCGTCTCTTCAATAAAACTAGTATTATCATAAGTAAAAGCATCTGACACAATTAAAGAAGTTAATTCTCTATCATTTAAAACGATTCTTTTTCTTTCAATATTTTTATAACTAGCATATATTCCAGTAATTAATAATATAAAAGTAAATATTAATTTAAATTTATTTTTTCTTTTTTTAGTAATTAATTTAGGCATATTGATCACCTATTATTACTATAAAATATCTTAAGATATTATTTTGTCGGATATAGTTTTTTATGTAATGATTTATTAATAGATTCACCTAATAATTTACTTAAAACTTTAATTTGATAATCAATATCTGTTGGAGTTAATACTAAATTATTATCTAATTTTATATCTTTCTTTAATAAATTATTCAAAATAGTTCTTATATCAACAACTGTTGGTATACCAATAGCAATTACATCAATATTAAGTGTCTTCTTACTTATTTCTCCACGATTATTATTAATACCACTACCAGGATGTATTCCACTATTAGTTATTTGTATTGTTTTTAAAAGTCTATTTATTTTACTAGCTTTTAAAGAATCTATTACAATTAATTTAGTAGCTTTAATCTCTTTAGCAAGTTCTTTAATTAAACTGATAGATTCAATGCCAGTATCACCCATTACACTAGGTTTAAAAATAGAAACTGACGCATAATTATTATTTAAAATCTTAAGTATTTTTAAATGTCTTGTAACCATAATATTATCAAGTGTCTTTGGTCCCAATGCATCCGGTGTTGAATCCTCATTTCCTAAACCAACCACCAATATATTATCCTTACTTGTTACCTTTATATATCTCTTAAGTTCCATAACTAAAACTTTTTCTAATAAAAAATAATTATCAGAATTAGAAATATTGTTAAAATAAATAGTACTATAAAAATAATTTTTATATTTTGATTTAATTACTTCAATATCTTTATAATAGTATTTATTGCTTACATCAAATATATGATTTTCTTCTTCAATTAAATCCGTATATAATTTACTTATATTTTTCATTAATATCACCAATATTATTATTCACTAATTTACTTGATTTTATTTGCAATTTACTATAAAATTTGGTATTATTAATATGTTTAAAAAAAGTGAGGTGAAAAAATGCCAAATATTAAGAGTGCTAAAAAAAGAATGAGAGCAAATGCTAAAAAAGCAGATGTTAATAAATTAGTTTATGGAAGTATGAAAACTGCTATTAAAAAATTTGAAAAGAATGTAAATGAAGCAAATAAAGATGAAGCTAAAAATACATTAAATGTTGCTTTACAAAGAATTGATAAAGCTAAAAATAGTGGATTAGTTCATAAGAATAAAGCAGCTAGATTAAAATCTAGACTAAATAAAATGGTAAATTCAATGGATGAAGCTAACTAATTATGA
>OMUM01000132.1 GCA_900314225.1 uncultured bacterium
GACTTAATTCCGTTATTTTAATAAAACGGACTTTCAAATAAAAATTCACGAAAGTAATTAATTTTTATTTTTTTCTTGACTTTTAAAATTAAAAAAATTATTATAGAAAGCAAATAAAGCATTTTATGCCTAAATCTGAGAGAAAGGATTGATATAAAAATGAAAAACTCAGGGGGAAACTGGAATAAAAAGGGTGTAATAAAATGTTTGCTGTCAGTCATTTTTATGATTGCAGCTATCGTTGGTTTTGCAAATTCAAAATCTATAATGAACTATGCAAAACAGTTTTTTGCTGCAGGAGATGTGCCTGCACATGAAAAAACAAAAACGGACAACATGATAAATGGTCAAAAAGATGGAACCTATAAGTTGTCACTAACAGTGAAAGGAGAAGCCGAGAAAAAAGTTCAAAAGGCTAACGTTATTGTTATAGTAGATATCTCTAACAGTATGGATGATGGAGCAGGACAATCATCAACTGTATATGTCGAAGATAATAGTACTGGAGAAACTAGATATGGTGTAGTAGATGGAAAGTATGTTCCTTTAACTAGAAGAAATACAGGATCATATTATAATCCAAGTTATCACTATTATTACAATAATGAGGAATATACTGGAACACGTTATAGAGCAACAACAGGTAATTCTAGATTACAAGCTACAAAAGCAGCTGTTGATAATTTAGCTCAAAGTCTTTTAGCTAATAATGGTAAAGATGGTAATCCAGCAGATACTGTAGAAATGGCATTAGTAACATTTGCTACAAGAGCAAGTACTCCAATAAATGAAACAACATCTGCTGCTACATTTACAAACACAGTAAATGGTTTATCTACTGCAGGAAGTTGGGCAGGAGCAACAAACTGGGAAGCAGCTTTAACTGAAGTTAATTCAGTTAATTTTGGAGCTGGAGATAATGATCCAACATTTGTAATATTCTTCTCAGATGGAGCACCAACTGTACGTAATACAAATAACGGACATGGTGATGCGTACGGACATAACTATTCTGGTATTTATGGTAGTGGTTATGAAGAAAGTGGAGGAAATATTCAATGGAATAATATGAATTGGGCATATGAAGAATCAGTTGATAATGCTACTACTTTAGCAAATAAAGTAGGTGCTGATAAATTCTTTACTATATTTGCTTTTGGTGAAACTTATGGTGCAACTTATATGAGCAACTTAACAACTGCTGCAGGAGCATCAGCTGAGAATAACTTCTCTGCATCAGATACATCTGGATTACAAGAGGCATTTGATAAAATTTTAAAGAAAATAGAAATGTCTGGTATTGGTAGTGCAGTAATTGATGATGGTACTACTAATCAAGTAGAAGTTTCTGGAGCAAGTACAGAATCTGAAATAGTTTCTTTACTTGAAATAGATGAAGATAGTTTCGAATATTTCAAAACTAATCCTGAAACAGGAGAATTTGAAAAATGGACAAAACCAGATACTGAAGAAGCTTTACAAGCAACTGTAGAAGATGGACATGTTATATGGGATTTATCTTCAGAAGGTGTACTTGAAAATGGAGTAACTTATAAAGTTACATTTGATGTATACCCATCTCAAACTACATATGACTATATTGCTGACTTAGAAAATGGAGTTATTGAATACAGTGACTTACCAACTGAAGTACAACAATACTTACATCAAAATTGTACTTTAGGTACAAATTGTTCTTATTCATTAGAGACTAATACTCAAGCTACTTTGAGTTATGATGATACAAGAGATGAAGCAGGAACACAAACTGTAGGTTATACTAACCCAGATCCAGTTCCTACTATTGCAGAAACAATCTCAATTTCTAAAGAATGGGATAATACAATTGATAATAGAGATAAACATGAAGTTAAAGTTAAATTATTAAAAAGCAAAGATGATGGAAGTGGATTTGAAAATTTCTGCTTTACAGCTGATTGCGATGCTACTTTAAATGATAGTAATAATTATAAATTAGAAAATATTAGTATTGCTACAGGTTTAGCAAGATTAAAAGATGGAAAATTAACTGTTCTTGATAAAGGACATGATTATAAATTTGATGAATTAGGTCCAGAATCATATTACTGGCAATTAGAAACAGAAGTAGTTCACCCAATGATTATTAATGGAGTTTTAACAAAATTAATATTAGTTGAAGATGAATCAATCGTTTCACAAATGGGAGATGCAACTTACAAAGAAATTGGTGGAAAGAAATATTACCAATTAAGTACTGGAAAAGTATATGTAGATGCAGGAGAAGGACCTAATATTAAAGCAGAGAACCATCGTAGAAGTAACTTAAATGTTACTAAAGTAGTAGATGGACCAACTGCTGACCCTGATGAGAAATTTACATTTACAATTAATGTTGTACAAAAAGATGAGGAAGGTAATGTAATACCAAGTACTGATACAGTAGATCATAACGATTATTTATGGTTTAGTGTAGTAGATGCAGATGGAAATTCAGTTGTATTTGATAATGCACCAACTGGATGGACACAAGCAGGAACATCTTACTATGCACCTAATGAAACAACATTAAGTGTTAGATTAAAAGCAGGCTATAACTTACGTTTCTTTAACTTACATACAGGATCAACATTTGATATAACAGAAACAGATATAGCAAATTATAAATTAGATTCTCTAACAGAAACAGAAAAATATAAAGAAACTGCAGAAGGAGAATTAATTACAAATACAATTAAAACAATAAAAGATTCTAATAAAATCAGTGGAACTATAGATGAAAATAACAGAACATATACTGTTGAAGCTAAAAACATTTACGAAAAAGTAAGTGCAAAAGTTAAAAAAGAATGGGAAGGCGACAATGATGGCGCTGAAGGGTTAAGAAAACCAATTACATTCTACTTAAAGAATTCTAAGGGAGAAACTGTTGATACTGTAGTATTAGACGGAACAGTAGATGAAAATGGAGAAACAGCAGTATGGTTTGGTGAATTTGAAGATCAAACAAGATTTGTTAACGGAGAAGAAGAAACATATACTGTTGAAGAAGATTTAAGTGAAATAGAAGATCATTATACATCTACAGTTTCACCAGAAGATGGAGTTGCTAATAATGGGTTAGTAACTGTAACTAATACAAGAATTCCTGAAGATATAACAACAAAAGTTGAAGGTACAAAATCTTGGATAGATGGTCCTGAAGATGACCCTACAAGTGACCAAGATAAATTAAGACCTGAATCAATTACAATTTATTTACATGCAGATGGAACAGAAGCAGATCATACAACAGCAACTAAAGATAATGGTTGGAAGTATGAATTTGATAACTTACCAAAATATAAAGATGGAGAGTTAATTGTTTATACAATAACAGAAGATTTAGTACCATATTATGATCCAGAAATTGATGGTTATAATATTACAAATACACATACACCATTTACAACAGAAATATCTGTAACAAAAGTATGGAGCGATGCAAATGACGTTGATGGTATTAGACCAGATGAAGTAACTGTACAATTATATGCAGGTGAATTACCAGTTAATGGACAAAGAGTTCAATTGAATGAAGGTAATGAGTGGACATATACATTTACTAAATTACCTCGTAAACTTGCAGGAGTAGACATTGAATACTCTGTTAAAGAAGTACCAGTACCACAAGGATATACTGAATCATATAAATCAGAAGAAAAGGGTACAAGACCACAAGATCAAAGTACAAACTTTGATAGTAAACCATTATGGATAGTAACAAACACACATACACCAGAAACAACTGAAGTATCAGTTGAAAAAGTATGGGAAGATGCAGATGATCAAGATGGAATTAGACCAACTAGTGTTCAAGTTCAATTATATAAAGATGGAACTGCTAGTGGACAACCAAAAACATTAGATGATTCAAACGGATGGAAAGATTCATGGACTGGATTACCTAAATATGAATTTGAAGAAGATGGTGTTACTGGTGGAAAAGAAATTGAATATACAGTAAAAGAAACAGAAGTACCAGAAAATTATACTGCTGAAGTAACTGGAGATGCTACTGAAGGATTTACTGTAACAAATAAATATACACCAGAAGAAACTTCATTGAAAGTAACTAAAGTTTGGGATGACGCTGGAGACCAAGATGGAATTAGACCAACAAGTATTAAAGTACAATTAACTGCTGATGGAACAGCACAAGGAGACCCAGTAACATTAGATGAATCTAATAACTGGACATATACATGGACAGGATTAGCTAAGAATAAAAATGTTCAAGGTGAAGTAAGTGCAATTACATACAAAGCAGATGAAGTAACAGTGCCACAAGGATATGACAAATCAACAACTGGAGATATGACAACTGGAATTACAATAACTAATAAATATACTCCAAAAGTAACTAATGTTGAAGGTACTAAGACTTGGGATGACTCTAATAACGTAGATGGTAAGAGACCATCAAGCATTACAGTATATGTTAAAGACGGTGATACAATCGTTGATACAATTACTGTAACAGGAGATGCTACTAAAGAGTCATGGACATTCAAATCTAAAGACTTACCAAAATATAGAAATCATGGTAAAGAAGAAATTGCATATACAATTGAAGAAGAAACTACAGGATTAGTAGAAATTGGATATTCTGTTAAAATTGACGGAACTAATATCACTAATAGCCGTACACCAGAAGTAATTGAAGAATTCCCAATCACTAAGTCTTGGATTGATAATTCTAATAGTGAAGGATTCAGACCAAATAGTGTAGATATTCAATTATTAGCAGATGGACAACCATATGGAGATCTAATTACAATTGGAACTGATGCAGATGGTAATCCATTAGAAGGAACAACTATTGAAGGTAACAATTGGAAATATGTATTCAAGAACTTACCAAAATATACACAAGATGAAAATGGAAATGGTGGAAAAGAAATAGTTTACTCTATAAAAGAAGTTAACTTAAACGCTAACTATAAAGCAGAACAAGTTGACAACAGAACAATTGTTAATACAATTGATGCAATGAAAAAAGATATTCCAGTTAAGAAAGTATGGGACGATGCATCTAATCAAGATGGATATAGACCTACTTCAATCGAATTTACTTTAACTGGTACAGTAGAATCAGAAACAGAACCAGTATACACTGACACTATCACATTAAATGGTGAGTCAGATACTTGGGAAGGCAAATTTGTAGATGCTCCAATATTCTACAAAGGAACATTAATAACTTATACTGTTAATGAAGTAGTAACTAAGGATCTACAAACATATTATCCAGAAACTAAAGAAGAAACAGTAGAAGGTGTTTATACAATTACAAATAAACATGTTCCTGAAGTTACAGAAGTAACTATTGGAAAGACTTGGGATGATAAAGATGACCAAGATGGTAAGAGACCAGCAAGTATTGAAGTTACATTAACTGGTAATGGAGTATCATATGGTCCAGTAAGAATTGGATTAGATGAAAATGGAGAACCATTAGAAGGTACAACAGTAAATGGTAATACATGGACATATACATTCACTGGATTACCAAAGAAAGCTAATGGTAAAGATATTGAATATGTTGTAAGTGAATCAAATGTTGATAATTATAATCAATTAAGTATTATAAGCAACGTAATTACTAACCAACATATTCCAGCAACTATCTCTTACGAAGTAGAAAAACAATGGGATGACTTTGATAACCAAGATGGTAAGAGACCTGAATTTATAACAGTTACATTAACTGGTAAAGTTGGAGATACTGTAGTATATACAAGTACTATAACAGTTAAACCAGATGAAAATGGTGATTGGAAGTATGCATTCACTGGATTAGATAAATACAATAAGGGACAATTAATTCAATATACACTTACTGAAGGAAATGTCGACTTATATGAAACTGATCCAATTGTAGATGTACCTAATGAAGAAGGAACAACTTCTATCACTAACAAGATTATCAATAAGCATGAATTAGAAACTATAGATATTACAGTTAAGAAAGTATGGGATGATTTAGATAATAAATATAACCATAGAACAACATTTGTAACAGTTCACTTATTCGCTGATGGTGAAGAAGTTGATGAAGCTATGCTTACTGAAGCAAATGGATGGACAACAATTTTTGAAGGATTAGTTAAATACAGAGAAGGTAAAGTAGGAGAAGAAATAGAATATACAATTACTGAAGATGCAGTTAATTACTATAAAACTTCAATTGCTGAATCTGATAATGTATTCACTATAACTAATACATACGATGGACCTACTGATAGTGAAATCGTACCTCCAAAAACAGGTATTCTACCAACTAAAGATTATACATTCTATGAACTATTAATGAATTTAATATTACTAGCATATTTATTAGTAGGATTAAAGAGAATAGAAGATTAATAAATTAGAACCGAAAGGTTCTTTTTTATTGAAAAAACAAGCAAAATATGATACAATATGCTCGAATTAGGTGATGATATGAAAAAGAAAATATTATTCATAATTGTAATTCTTTTAACAATCTTTTTTATACTAGCTGGATACAATTATCAAATGAGAGAAGAAACAGAAAAACCAGTAAAACCAGTTATAGTTGAAAAAGAAAAAAAGATTGATTATGAAAAAATAATCAATGACTTAAAAAATAAATATAACAATAGTGATGTAGTAGCACTAGTAGAAATACCTAATGTATTAGAGGAAGTAATTGTACAAACTGACAATAATACTTATTATTTAAGCTATGATTTATATAAAAATCAAAATATAATAGGAGCAACATTCTTAGATTATAGAAATGATCTAAATACATCAAATAAATTATTAATATATTCTCATAGTGATCCAGAAGGAACACTACCATTTGTTAAATTAACTAATTATAATAATGAAGAATTTTTTAATAATAATAAGTATATTTATTTAACAGATTCTAATAAAAAAAGAAAATATGAAGTATTCTCTAGTTATATAGAAACAAATGATTTTGATTATGTTAATTTAGAAAGATTTAATGATCTAACTTATGGAGAACATTTAAATAAATTAAAAAACAAATCATATGTTAAATCGGATATTGAATTAGATGATAACTCAAAAGTATTGATATTACAAACATGTAGTTTTAATGAGTATATAAATGCAAAAGATAAATTTCAATTAGTAATGGCAAAAGAAATAGACAACAAATAATGTTGTCTATTTTTATATTATAGAAAATAAATTAAATGTATCTAAATAACTACTTATATCAAATAATTTACCAATTAGTTTAAATATTAATTGATTAATATATGGTAATACAAGAATGAATATAACTAATATTATTACCATAATTATCATATAAATAAATATTTTAAATGTTCTATTATCTAATTTATCTATTATATTTTTAGATATTTTACTAATTACAAATAGCAATAGTCCAATAAATGCACTTAGTATTGCAATATATAATGCAAATATTGAAGTTGCTCCAAAATATAATTTAAATAATTCTCCTATACCGTTAAATCCACCTTTACCTATAAAACTAAATATTTGAATTATTCCACCAATCATAACAAATACTATAGCTAAAAATAATGAACTAAAAGATAATAAAGATTTCTTTAAATAACTTAATATATCTGTTTTTTCATACATTACAATAAAACAAGATAAAGCAAATGCTACTACAAGAATAAATAAATAATATTCACATAGATTTAATACATTACAAAGTATAAATCCAATAACTAAACTTAATAATAGGGTAGAAATTATTTTTATAAACATTGTTGTATTATAATTATCTTCTACATAAGACTCATCATTTAATGTCATATAAACATATACTAAACCAGGTAAAACAATTATAAATATAACATTATTAGTTAATAAACTAACTGATAATAAGAAACTAAATACTCCAATAAATAATAATATAAAATGATATATAGTTTCTATATTTAATTTGAATGATATATAATTAACAATAGATCTTATTTGAGTAATAATCCAACTTACAATAAATAATCCTGGTATTGATTTTAATAATGATTTCATAAATTCTAAGAAGTCAAATCCTTCTGTTAATCCTAAAATAGTTACTATAGCAATCTGAATAATTGCATAAGCTATTTCTAAATAAGCAGTTGTACATAGAGTAGAAATTATAAAACTTGATTCTCTAAATCTATATACTTCAAAGAAAAATGCTCCTATCGCTATTAATCCTAATAAAAGAATACATACTACTTTAAAACTCATATTTTTAAATAGAGCCATAATAGAAAAACTAGATATTGTATTTATGAATAATAAGAATCCAGAAACAAATACAAATATTTCTGAAACTAAAGTTGAAGAAGTACAAACAGAAACACCTAAATATGATCCTAACGTAGATAGATTTAAAGATGTTCCGGCTTATGTAGTTGGAAGTGATGATGATAAGTAATGCCCACGTAACTTGACGGTGGCTATAAAACTATCGCCCCAAAGACTACACGGTGACTATGCCTTATGACCCTATAACTTGATGGTGACTATTGCGTTCGACCACATAACTTCACGGCGGCATATAGAATCGACCACGTATCGACGGAGTGGTACAAGCAGCAATCAAAGCAAAGAAGTAAAAAATAATTTCTAAGAGATTAAGTTAAAACTTAATCTTTTTCTATGTTATAATCTTAAATTTATCAGTTTTGAAATGAAAAAATCTCTTAAACCTTTGTAAAATATAGGTTTGAGAGATTTTCGTTATTGCTAAAAAAAGCGTACGTTTTATTCTTTCCTATTTTTTCTAATAATTTTTTTTAGATTTTGTTCTGTTATTATTTCATAATCTGTTCTAAAGCCAAATTTTTCATGTAATAAATCTGTGATATTAGTTCTCGTGTATACTGGTATAA
>OMUM01000147.1 GCA_900314225.1 uncultured bacterium
TATGTAAATATATTTTTTTTGTGTATTTAACTTCTTTATATTTTATGAATATGTTTTTTTTATATGTCAATTTTCCTTAATATATTAAAATAACTTGCAAAATTAAAAAAAAAAATATAGAATTGATTTATAGGATATGGGTTCGGTACTCGTAGAATTGAACTATATTCTTAAAACATAATAGGAGGTGAAAAGAATATGTCAGTAATTCACGTAGATGAAGAAGCATTAAAAACATTAAAGAATGCTTTAGAAACAGCTGGACAAGAATACAAATCAAATTTAGCTAGATTAACAAATTTAATTGAAGAAATCACAAGTGGTGATATTCAAGGAGATCCAGCAAACGATTTATTAGCTAAATTCCAAGCAAAACAAGATACATTAAATAAGATTACACAAACAATCGAAGAAGCAGAAGGATACATGGGTCTACAAACTACTAAGTTTGGTACTATGATTGGTGACCTTAAATCTGGAATGCATTAATTTTTTAATAAATATAGAAAGGAGTAAATGGTATTATGAATATTACAATTAATCCAGGAGCAGCAACTGATGATGCATCTCAAATCGACAGCATTGTATCAACAATGGAAGAGAATATGCAAACATTAGATGCTGCAATCAAATCAACAATTCCTGATGGAATTCAAACTACTTGGTCAGATACAGTTAGATCTAACTGGGAAAGTTATTATGGTGCTGATGTTCCTGCAGCTATGGAAGATATGAAATTATCTGCAACAAACTTAAGATTAGCAGTTGAACAAGCATTAGCTTATGATCAAGAACAATAATAAATACATTGCAATATGCAATGTATAGGAAGAAGAGAAATAGTTATTTCTCTGTTTCTTATGCATTGCATAAGTATAAAGGGAGAGTGAAATAATGGTAGCACCAAAAACATATACTGGATATGATAAAGATGGAAAAGCTGTTGCACATGCAACAGGAGTTGATGCTAACGAATATATTAATCCAGACGAAGTACAATCTGCTATTGATAAAGTTGGCACTGTTGCAGAAGAACAAATGAAGACAATATCATCTGCATTAAATGGGGTATCAGGAGAAGCTGCAGATGCGATAATTGTTCAAGGAACAAAAATGGATACGGTAATAGAAGAACTAGCAAAGGCACTTGACTCTGTTGCTGGATCAATAAAAGATAGTTTAAGTGATATGTATACTCAAGCTGTAAAAGCACATGATACTCTTCAAAATCAAGCAAACGATGAGGCATACAATGCTGTAGCATCAGCATCAGGTGTCGTAAGTGTAAGTTAGAAAGGAGTAATAATATGGGTTTTTTAAGTTGGTTAACAGGTAGAGATGAAAAAGAGTCAGATGTTTATGCAAATTATGATAAAGTTGACTCAGTAGTTCAAAAATTAAATTCCATAGGAACAAATCAAGTTGAAACAGCAAGAACTGAAATTGAAGCAGCAATTACAGAACTTAATAATGTAAATGGAGTTGCACAATATGTTGGACAAGTTAATGCTGGTGGATATGATTCAGTATTTGAAAGTATTGCATCATCAATTTCTCAAATTGGTGAGCAATTACAAAACAAAGCTGATAGTATCAAAGAATATGAACAATCAGCTTGGTATGAAAAACTAGGAAGTACATTTTTAATGGCAGAAGCAAAACTTGGTGAAGGAACTTTGAGTGTTGCAGAAGATATTGGTGATGGTGTTGTATCAATCGCAGGATGGATAGCACCAAAAGATACTGCATTTGAAAAAGGTTGTGAAAGTATTGTTAAGAAAAATTGGTCACATGATGTATTTAATTTTTATTACAATACTGATTTTGCAAAGAAGTCTACATTTACTGAAGACAGTAAATTAGCTGGCGGTTTAAAGGTTGTAGGAAGTACAGCAGGATACCTAGCATTAGGAGGTATTGTATCTGGTACAGCAGTACCATTTACAAATTCTTCACATAGATTGATAAAGGCTGGAGCTACTTTTTTAAATTCAACAACAAAAGTAAATACATTAAATGCTGCACTTTCTGGAATGGGTTCTGGAACGGAAGCAGGATTGCAATCAGGCTTGTCAATGGATGAGGCAGCAACAGGTGGTGCTAAACAGGCAGCAATACAGGGAACTATTGCATATGTAGGTGGTAAATTAGGAGAAAGGGCAACAAAAAAACAGGTTGCAAAAGATTTTGAAGGCACTGGTAAAGATAGTACAAAATTTATGAGTAAAGATAATGCAAAAAAAGAGATTCAAGCGAGTACAAAAATAACTGAATCTGGAAAGCAAAAACTAATGGATGAAATTGATAACATGTCTGGTAAAGTAGTAACTCGAAGGAGAGTTGCAAATGAAGTTTTAAAAAGTAAAGATTTAAAATTAAATAATTTCCAAGGATATACAGATTCAATAACTCAAAATGCATACAAAAATGTTACAGAAAATGGTCTGATACATGGAACAGGAAAAACTCTTTTGAACGGAGTTTCTGCAGTAACTGTAAAGCCGGTAAAGGCAGTTGTAAGTACAGTTACGCATCCGGTTTCAACACTTAAGAGTGCAGTTACGCATCCGGTTTCAACACTTAAGAGTGCAGCAACACCAGGAGTATTAGGTGTAGGTGTTAATTCAGCAATATCAACAAAAATAAAAGGTGATGCAGCAGCTCAATTTAAAAAAACAAGTGCAGCAAGAACTATAGTAGGAACTCCAGATGATGGAACAGTCCAAATCACAACTGATGAACCAGAAAGAATCAAAAAAACTCCAAGTGTTGGCGGAAATAATGATAATACTGGTGGAAACACTGGTGGTGGAAATACTGGTGGTGGAAGTATTGGTGGCGGAAGTATTGGTGGCGGAAGTACTGGTGGCGGAAGTACTGGCGGAAATTATGAAAACAGTTCTGTACAATTTAGGAGCAATGTAGACAAAGATGCAGACAAGAAAGCAACAAACGATGATAAAAAGTCAGATAATCCATCAAATACTACAACAAATGCTAATAAATCAGAAACACCATCAAATACTACAACAGATGCTAATAAATCAGAAACACCATCAAATACTACAACAGATGCCAATAAATCAGAAACACCATCAAATACTACAACAAATACAGTTACAACACCATCAAGTACTAACACAGGAACGACAACCACTACAACAGGTGGAAGTACAACAGGCAGCGGAACATTCCATACTGGTGGCGGATACACAGGAACAGGTGGATATACAGAAAATAATACGACACTACCAACAGATGCTACAACAGAAACAACATCTGGTTTAGATGATATAAAAGATACATTAGCAGACGGAACTACATCAATAGAAGATGTTATAAAAGGAAGTAAATATACAAAGATTCCATCAACACCATCTCCTGTAACTACTTCACAATCAAGTGGTGGAGCAAGTGCAGTAATTCCAATTGCAGCAGGTCTTTCAGCAGCAGCAGCGGCTGGAATCGGAGCAAAAGCTTATATGGATAGAAAGAAAAACAATGATAATGGTGAAGATGAAGATGAATTTGATACAGATGAGTGGTCAGGTGATGATTCAGTAGACATTCAATATGACGATTCATCAGATAATGAAAATTATTTAGATGCAGATGATGATTATAGTTATCAAGCAGAAGATAGTTCAGAAAAATACGATGCCAGATCAAGCGATGAACTAGCTGATTTACAATAATAAGGGAGGATTAATATGGAAAATGAAGGAAAATTTTTACCAATCGGAACAGTTGTCCTACTTAAAGGTGGTAAAAGAGAATTAATGATTAATAGTTATTGTATTGTGCCAAGTGGAGATGCATATGATAAGAATGGAAAAATAGATGTCTAAGGACAATTATTTGATTATGGAGCATGCTTTTATCCAGAAGGCATGGTATAAAGTGATCAGTTATTTGCATTCAATCA
>OMUM01000099.1 GCA_900314225.1 uncultured bacterium
TTTAACTAATTTCTAAAAATTTTAACTTTCAACCACAAAACTCTTTACACTAACACAAAAAAGGAGATTATATCTCCTACAATAAAAATTACCATTTATAACCACAATGAGTACACTCCATAGTCTTACCTATATTCTTACTAGCAAGTCCGAATAAGCTAACACTAGCTATACTCTTTAATCCTGAAATTTTTTTCACGGAGTGACTTCCGCAATTAGGACAAACTGCTCCTTTTACATAATTAGGATTACTTGGTAAAGGAGTATTAACTATATAATCAACTACTTTATCCCTCAATTCTTTATCCTTTAGTGCTTTTATTCTTTCTGTATTATCTTCTTTTATCTTAGCAGCTTTTAATTCATCCATTGTGCATTTAGCAAAATAATTATACTTCTTTTCTTTTTCGTTTGCTTCATTAATCATATATTTAATACACTCTTTTAATTCAACACTCATATTAGTATTAAAATAATTCTCATCATATTCATCCCATGTAACTTTACTATCCTTCTTTTCATCAACATATTTATATGAAGAATATCTAAGTTTTTTACCAGCACTAGTTAGCATTGGATCAGATCTTCTATTACCAAAAAGCATCTCTGAGTGATCTAGCGAAGACATCTCAAAGTTAATATAACCACATATTTCATCAAGAGTATTATCATCTATCTTATATTTATTTTGAACATACAAAGAAAGATCATAAGAACCTTTATCTTCTTCCATAGTTGGACTCATCTCATTAAAAGCATTATTAAGTAAATACATAACTTCCCTATCTCTAATATCTTCAAATAAATAATCATATAACTCATTATGAATATAATCATATGCTTTATCTACTTCATCTTCATCACTTAAATAACTCTTAATATCATTTTTACTTAAGTTAAGAATAACATCTTTGTTATCTACATACCAATATCTATAAGCTTTAACTAAATCAAGATTACTTCTATAGATATTTTTATCTTCACCAAAATACTTGGTAGGGCGAACACTTTCATAATCATTTACGGCTTTATCAGATATTTTTTTTAACTTAATAATAGTAACTAAATTAGCAGGAAAAGCATATCTAACAATAGGGGGTAAGTCACGCTCAATACTATTATAAAAATTTTCTATAATTTTAAATTCTTCTTCAGGAAATTCTGATATATTAGCTAACAACTTAGGAGATAAACTATGTTTAAATAAACCAATAAAAGGATGAATAGTCTGCCAGCTATACAGTATCTTGTCGTTTTTTTCATAGTCTTCAAAGAAATCATCATCTGTATCATATTCTAAAAACTCTAAATACTCAGCTTTTCCCTTATTATATACAACATCATACACATACTTATATATAAGTTTATTCTTCTCTAAAATAGTAAACAAAGCTCTAACACTGTCTTTGTATTTATCACTGTCTTCTGGAATAAGCCTACCTAAATGTTCAATTGGACACCCACAATGCGGACAAGAAAGTGCTTTACTACTAATTTCTCTGCCACACTCAACACATTTTATTAAAGCCATTATATCACTCCTATCATAACTAAAATAAGTATATCACATTAATGAATTTATAGTATCAAGTATTTTATTTTTCAACACTTTTACGATTTAACACTGATATGGTTTCAACGTGCCCTGTCCTAGGGTGAAGAACATATTCTCTAGGCCTGTACTAGGTCAACAGAACATATTCTTAAACACCTAGAACTAGGTATGTTCTAGGGTGAAGATAATGTTATGTTTGTTGATATAAATAAATATTTGTTACTAATATGTTTTACATATAAATTTTATCATAAATATTATTGATTATCTATACTGCAATTAGTAACAACATCATTTATTAATTTTTCTCTTTCTATTTTATTTTCTATTTCATTTATCGCAAAACACTTCTTACCTAGATCTTTAAATGATGCCCCACAGTGAAATAATCTTTTTCTATCTAAAATTATAAATCTATCATGATATGATTCGTTATTTATAAATTTAATATTATTATAT
>OMUM01000040.1 GCA_900314225.1 uncultured bacterium
ATATTTTTATATGAAATATATTTATCCACAAATGAAAATCCAATATTATGTCTAGTATTTTCATACTCTTTTCCCGGATTTCCAAGACCAACAATAAGTTTCATTAAATCACTTCTTTCTATGATATTCCGAATAAACTACTGACTTAGGTAAATTTCTTTCTTTTGCAACTTTTTTAATGGCCTCTTTTGTATCCATTCCGTCGTCTACATATAATTTAACATGACTATAAATATCTAAATTAGAAAAATCATAACTATTCTTATTTCCTTCGACAACAATTACAAATTCACCTTTCATATCAGCAACTAAAGGAATTACATTACTTATCTTATCACGGACAATCTCTTCATGAACTTTAGAAATTTCTCGAGATAAAGAAATATTTCTATCACCTAAAATATCAAGCATTATCTGTAATGTTTCTTTAATTCTATGTACAGATTCATAGAAGATTATAGTATATTTTAAATCTTTTAAATTTTCAAGTTCTTCTCTTCTTTTAGAAGTTTTTGAATTTAAAAAGCCATAAAACAAAAATGGTGAAGGCTCAATGCCAGAAGATGAAAGAGCTGGAACAAAAGCAGTCGCACCAGGTAAACTTATTACATTAAATCCTGCCTCAATTACACCTCTAGCGATAACATAACCTGGATCACTAATAACAGGGGAACCCTGATCAGTAATTAATCCCAAATTAAGTCCTTGTTTTAATTTAGAAACAGCATAATCAATCATTTTATCTTCATTATATTCATGACAACTAACAAGTTTCTTTTTAATATCATAATTTTTTAATAAAATACCAGATGTCCTAGTATCTTCACAAAATATTTCATCAACAGTTTTTAATACATTTAAACTACGAATTGTAATATCTTCCATATTTCCTATAGGAGTAGGAATTAAATATAAACTAGCACTATCATCATAACTACTTTGTATCATTATTAATCACCACCTGTAATTTTTTATATTCTTCAGTCATACTACCATCTAAATTATACATAATTAAAGGTTTATCCACAATCATACCAACCTTACCAACTTTTTGACCCTCAATTAATACAAGAGTTGAACTTGAATTAATATTATTATATATAAATTTAACTCTTTTAGGTTCAATATTATTTTTTTTAAAACACTCTAATATCTCCATCAATCTATCAGTCCTATGAACTAAAGAAAAAGTACCATTATCTTTTAAAACTTTTTTTGCACAAGCAACTAAATCATTTAAATTCAATAAAACCTCATGTCTTGCTACCATCTTTTCATAAGATAAATTTTTTGTACTCATATCATAATTTTTAAAATATGGTGGATTGCATAAAACTAAATCGAATTCATTTAAATGTTCCTGTGAAAATATTTTAATATCCGAATTAATTATTTTAACTCTATCTTCAAGCTTATTTATTTTTATACTCTTATCTGCTAAATCACATAACTTTTCTTGAATTTCCACACCTAAAATATTCGATTTAGTCCTATGAGATAATATTATCGGAACGACTCCATTTCCTGTACAAAAATCAACTATATTTTTATCTCTTAATCTAATCGTTGAATAATTAGCTAAAATTATACTATCTAAGGAAAAAGAAAAAAAATCAGTATCCTGATAAATTTTTAAATTTTTATAGCCTAAAATATCATTTAATACTTCCATTTATTTATTTTCTCCCATTATCTTAACAATACCTTTATCACCCAAATCAACAGAATAACTATTATTAAAAATATCAACTGCGACTACTTTTCCAGTACCATATTGAGTATTAACATTATAACCAATCTTTGGTAATTTCTTTTTTAGTTCAGTATAAGTATCATTTTCATAACCTAAACAACATAAAAGTCTACCACACATACCATTAATTTTAGTTGGATTTAAAGCAAGCATTTGATTTTTAGCCATATTAATAGAAACACTATTGAAATCTGTTAAGAAAGTATTGCAACATAAAGGTAAGCCACAAGGTCCGAGACCACCTATTCTTTTTGATTTATCACGAACACCAATCTGTCTTAACTCAATTCTTGTTTTGTATTTCTGTGCTAACTTTTTCGCTAAATCACGAAAATCTACTCTCGTATCAGCTAAAAAAGAAAAAACTAACTGACTTTTATCAAAACTAAAATAAGAATCAATAAAATTCATTTCTAAATTAAGATTTTTAATCATTTTTTTGGCATCTTTTAAAGCATTTAAAGCATTTTTATTATTACTTTCTATCTTCTTATGATCATCGTCACTACATTTACGAATTACTTTAAATAAAGGCAAAACTAAGTTTTCTTTCTTTTCAGAATAATTACTCTTAATAACAACTCCATTTAATAAACCATTTTCAGTTTCAAAAATAACATTATCATTAATATTTAAATCTAAAGAATTAGGAGATAAAAAATAAATATTCTTAGTTTTTAAAAAAGAAACCACAACAACATCCACCATACTAACCTCCAATTAATTTACAAAACAAAGAATCTAACCAAAGTTTAAGATTTACATTAAA
>OMUM01000041.1 GCA_900314225.1 uncultured bacterium
GTTAATAGAAGAGAGAATAGTACTAGTAGCAATACTGGAAAAAGTTCTAATAATAGTTCTTCTAATAATACACCTAGTCCTAGTCCATCACCTTCACAAAGTACTGATAATTGTTCTTTAGTAATGGCATATTTGCAAACAGGAAATAAATATGATGAAACTGTATCGATGATTAATAGAGCTAATTCAAAATTGAAATTTACATATACAAGAGTTAGTAAGTGTTCAAATGGTAATTCTAAGGCTGGAGTTATTTGTAATGCTGATAGCTATGATGGAAAAATGTTAAGTACATGTAAAACATATAATTTACAAGTTGTTGAATAAAAAAATACTTCACAATGAAGTATTTTTTCTTTATTTATTAATTATTTATTGGTTCACTTGAGACAAAATAGTAATCATTACCTTGATATTTTTTCATTACTATTTTATAACTTCCACCCTTTTCTATATTAGATACGGAATATACTGGTTCACTTTCTGTCGCATCGTATATATAATTATCAAAATCTAGAAATATTTCTTTTGTTTTTGCTGAATCACTATAATATTTTGCATATCCAGTTGAAGAGGTTGCTGAATTATCTGGGAATAGTGCTTTTAAATAAATTGTTAATGTGTCCCCTTCTAATTCTGCCTTTGTTACATATTGTAATATAAAAGCATTTGGTCCAGTTGTACAACCACAAGCTGTTTCTCTATATTCATATTGTTTAGTCGATGAATTATAAGTATGTGAAGTGCAATAATTTGAATCTTGAAAACTTGTAGGATCATATTTGTAATCTTTTCCAAATAATTTTGCAACTTCATTTTTCCATTCAGATTCACTTATTGCATTCTTATTCTCAGATGTAGTTGCTGCTACAATTTCATAAGCTATTAAATTTGAAATATCAACACTTGATACTTTTGTTTCTTTTAAATATTCTTTTGCTAAATCCTTACAAACTGTATTACTTAATAATTTAGAAAGATTATTTTGAACAATATCACTATATACATCTAAATTTGTAATAGCTTTATTTTCTTCTTTAGATTCTTTCTTAGTAGCTTCATCTACTTTTGATATTTCTTTATCTTTAGAACTCATATAATAATAAGTTCCTCCAATTCCTACAGCAAGTGATAAGACTATAGTTATTAAAAATATTATAATTTTTTTCATATTCTTTATTCCTACTCTTAATTTAGTCTCCTTTCTATAATAAATGTACCATGGACGATATTTTTTTACAAGATAAATTTATTTTAATATTTGCTATAAACTATTTAAAAGATTTATAAATAATCTTAAAAAAAATAACAGGAAATCCTGTTATTTTACAAGTAATTCAATTCTACTATCTCTATCAAAGTTTGTAGTAAATGAATATAATTTATTATTTATTGTTGTTTTTATTTTTGATAGATCTTTATTTAGACTATTTGGTAGTTCTGAAATATCTGTAATATTTGAACTTGTAGTAATGTAGATTGTATAAGTACCTTGTGGTATATCTTTTATATCTATTGTCTTATCATACCAAGCTTTATCTTTTGATAAATTATCATCATCTGGTAGTATTGCATCATATAAACCATCTAATGTGTAATCTAAATCATAACTATAAGTTTTATATGTTTTTTGATTTTCAAATATTATTTTTCTAGATATTTTTTTATCTTTAGCTAGATTAATTCCATATGAATAAGTTAGTCCTTTTATATGTAATTTATTATCATTAAATTCTAAAGTTCTTACTGTATCATACTGATTATAGTAAGATGATGCTGTTTTTTTAGCAAGTTCATTTTCTCTTACTATTAATTCTACTGGAGATTCTTTATAATTATAATTGTTTCTTATTACTACTTTTTTATCTCCATTAAATGATGTTACTTGTTCCTTATTTAATGTATTAGAAATTGTATTTGTAGAGTACCTATTATTTGTTAATGAAATTACTGATAGAATATAATTTCCATTTTCTATATCTTTAAGATTAAAATTATATTTAAACCAAGAGTATGTATATTCATTATCATCTGGTCCAAATACAGGTCTTGTTATTTCTTTTTTATCTTCTATTCTTGTCATTTCATCTACTGTTTTCTCTTTTGTATCAATATTATAATACATTATATAATATTTAATATTTGTATTTAAATCATTATTTATTCCATTAATTGTATTATATCCTTTAATCTGCAATTTATTATTTACTATTTTTATATAGTCTAAATAGAACATTCCATCTGATTTTTCTAAGTCATCTAGATTTAAATTATATTTTTTTGGGTCTTCATTATCATCTATTGTTTCGTCTGACTTTTTATCATCGCTTTTTTTCTCAACAGTTACTTTTATTTCTTTTGTTGCCTCATTTTTATAGCTATCTACTGCTTTATACACTACTTTGTATTCACCTGGAGTGTTTACATTAACAGTATTTTCTACTACTTTAATATCTTTTATTGGGCCTTCTTCTTTATCAGTTGCTGAAACATCGTCTAATGGGTCAAACTTAGTTCCTTGAGTAATGATTTTATCTTCTGCTGAAATAACTGGGGCTTCATCTTTAATAACTATGATTTTTACTTCTTTAGTAGTTGTTGAATTATTACTATCTGTTACTTCATATACTACTTTATAA
>OMUM01000078.1 GCA_900314225.1 uncultured bacterium
TAACTTACTAGAATATGTTAGTAGTTCAAAAGGCAATTATAAAAAAATAGTTGATAGAACTAAAGAAAAAGCGCTTTTGTCGAGTTTATGAGCTATAAATATGATATAATCTATTCATAAAGGGAAAGGATTGATGATATGCACAAAAAAATAATGTTGATATTATTTTTAGGACTTTTAATATTTGGTATAACAGGATGTACAGATAATGTTGATAATTCTGCGTTAAATGAAAGTTGGCAAAAAGAAAAGGAATCTGCCTCACTTACTTTTAAAATAAATAAGGGTGAATATGGAGAATATGGTAAAGATGTTACTTATGATGGAAAGAATTATATAGAATACTTTATTCCACTTGGTAAATATAAAGTTATGGTACTTCCAGAAACAACTGCAAACAATGGCGGTTTATCAGTAGTCTCAGATTCCATCTGCAAGAATAGTTCTGGTTATGATGAAAACTGTGATGTAAACGACTATTTTAATAAGTCAATAAACACATCTTTTGAAATAGAAGTCCCAGAAGGACATCACATAATGGTGGTTGATAATTGTAGTTTCGAATTTATAAAGATGGATTAATTAAAATAATAACCGGAGTATGATCTCCAGTTTTTTATTTCACGTGTGAAAAGATTTCTTTTATTATTTGTAGTTACAGGAACTAAAGAAAAAGTACTTTTGTCGAATTTTGTCGAAAAAAAGGATTAATCAGGCTTGTTAATATATTTTAAATAATTCAAATATAAAAAGCCTTGAAAAAGTCAAGATGCATCGAATTTATGCTATAATTATTATTAAAATGTTCTTAGGTGGTGAAAAGATGGGGAGTTACGAAAGTGAATCTAAATTAGAAGATAGAATGATTGATCAACTAAAGAAACAAAGATATCAATATGTAGAAATAAATGATGTTAAAGAATTAAAAAAACTTTAGAAAACAAGTTAATCTCCATACCAGAGGAAAACTTAATTTTAAAGATCTTTCTGACAAAGAATTTGAAAGATTAATGGTAAAAATATCTGGAAAAGGTATTTTTCAATCAGCAAAAGAGTTAAGACAAAAACAAGATATTCAAAGAGATGATGAATCAATTATTTATCTTGAATTATTTAATACAAAAGATTGGGGTAGAAACAATTTCCAGGTTACTCATCAAACAACTGTTGAAGGTAAATACACAAATCGATACGATGTAACTATTTTAATAAATGGACTTCCTCTAGTTCAGATCGAGTTAAAACGAAGAGGAATTGATATGAAAGAAGCTTTCAATCAAATTACAAAACAAACTTTAGAAAGTTGTTATTTAAGTATTCCTTCAATTGAAGAACAAGAAAAAATATCAAATACACTTAAATTATTGGATAGAAAGATAGAGTTACAATCTAAAAAAATTGAAGGCCTTAAGTTATTTAAAAAAGGTCTATTCAATAATATTACTTATAACGAAAGCAATATTATTAAGCTAGGTGATATTTTAGAAGAGATAAGCGAAAAATCTACTGTTAATAATCAACATGATATATTATCATCTACAGCAAATGGATTGTTTTTACAAAAGGAATATTTTAACAAGCAGGCTGCTAGTGAGAATAATATAGGATATAAAATATTAAAGAGGAATCAATTGGTTTTAAGTCCACAAAATTTATGGATGGGTAATATAAATATAAATACTAAATATGATATAGGAATAGTGTCACCATCATACAAAATTTTTAATATTGATAGTAAGATTATTAATATTGATTTTTTCAATAATTGGATAAAGTCCTCAAGAGCATTATATGAATACATGATTTCTTCTGAGCAGGGAGCTAGTATAGTTAGAAGAAATTTGAATATAGATATGTTTTATGAAATTACAATTAATGCTCCATCCATTGAAAAGCAAAACAAAATTGGTAGTCAGATAAAAAATGTAAATAAAAAAATAGACCTAGAAATTGATAAATTGGAAAAATTAAATGAATTAAAAAAAGGATTAACGCAGAATATGTTTGTTTAAAAAATGATAGGCTCGTAAAAATACGAGCTTTTATGTTATAATCAGTTTAATAGAGGTGAATAATTAATGGCAAAATTTGAAGTAAACAATGTTAGCGTAAGCACTTTATTAGGTTATGTGAAAGATGGAACAATAGCTATTCCTGAAATACAAAGACCATTTGTCTGGGACACTACTCAAGTAAGAGATTTAATAGACTCTCTTTATAGGGAATACCCAGTTGGATATATAATTACTTGGAAGAGTCCAGATGTTAAATTAAAAGATGGCACTTCTTCAGAAGGTAAACAAATACTAATAGATGGTCAACAAAGAGTTACAGCTTTAACAGCAGCTCTTTTAGGTCAAGAAGTATTAGATGATAACTATAAAAAGAGGAGAATAAAAATAGCATTTAATATTCAAACAGAAGAATTCCAAACTAATAACCCAGCAATCGAAAAGCAAGAAGAATGGATATCAGATATTTCAGAATTTATGAGAGACGATTTTAATTCTTTTGATTTTATTAGTGAATATTCTAAAAAGTTTGATATGGATGCAAACATAGTAAGTAACAGAGTAACTAAACTTAAATCAATTAAAAATGTTTCAATTGGTAGAATTCAATTAGGATCTGTTTTAGATATAGATGTAGTTACAGAAATATTTGTAAGAATCAATTCTAAAGGAGTTGTATTATCACAAGCAGACTTTGCTATGAGTAAGATTAGTGTTAATGAAGAATATAATGGAAATGATATTAGAAAAACAATTGATTATTTTTGTCATTTTGCTAAAACACCTGTTGACTTTGACAACATAAAGGAAAATGATAAAGAATTTAGTTCTAAAGAGATCTTTAATAAAATTACATGGATTAAAGATAATAATGATGATTTATATCTTCCTAGTTATGTAGATGTATTAAGAGTTGCTTTTACATATAAGTTTAAAAGAGGTAAATTACAAGATTTAGTAAGTTTATTATCAGGTCGTGATTTTGAAACCAGAGAATATAGAGAAGATGTAGTAGCTGAAAGTTATAGTAAGTTATATGAAGGTGTAAGACAATTTGTTAATCAAAGCAACTTTGAAAGATATGTAATGATACTTAAGTCAGCTGGAATTATTGATGGTGATTTAGTAAGATCACAAAACGTATTAAACTTTGGATATATCTTATATCTATTATTAAGAGAAAAACAAATTGCTCCAGATAAAATTGAAACGCTGGTAAGAAGATGGGTAATTATGTCTATTATTACTCAAAGATATACATCTTCACCAGAATCCCAATTTGATTTAGATATAAGAAGATTAAATGAGGCAGAAGATGTTGTTCAATATATTAGAGACGAAGAAGAAAGAAGATTAGGAGGTACATTCTGGGATAATATCCTAGTTGAAAACTTTAATACCTCTGTTGCAAGTTCTCCTTATTGGAAAACATTTATCATTGCTCAAATTAAGTTGAATAACAGAGCGTTCTTATCAAAAGATATAGATGTAAGAACTTTAATTGAAGGAAGAGGAGATGTACATCATATCTTTCCTAAAGATTATCTTCAAAAGAATGGTAAAGACAATAGATCTATTTATAATCAAATAGCAAACTTTGCAATGCTTCAAACAGAAGTTAATATTCAAATAGGAAAGAAAGCACCTAACGATTATATGAAGTCTATTATTGATCAATGTAATGGACAAGAGAATAAGTATGGGGCAATTAATACATTAGATGATCTATATAGAAATATGGAAGAAAACTGTATACCAAGATCATTTGTGAATATGACCATTGATAATTATGATGAGTTCTTGAAAGAACGTAGAAAGTTGATGGCAAAGAAATTAAAAGAGTATTATGAAAGTTTATAATTAAAATAATAATTACATAATATTTAGGTAAAACATGTAATTGAAATAGAGACTTTTAAAAGCAACAATTAAATGTCATAATAAAAAGTCTCCCTTCATTTTTTCAACTTATAGAAGGGAGTCAACAAAGCGACTGATGAAAGAAACCAACATGGAAAATGTTTAAAAAGGGCCCCAGAATGGACTATGCCACCCCGAGAGTGGACCTTTTTAAACAGATACCCATGCCATGATATAAAAAAGTAGCATCACTGCTACATTTCAATCATAAATGGCAGGGGATGAGAGAATCGAACTCCCAACAGTGGTTTTGGAGACCATTATTATACCATTTAACTAATCCCCTAAAAAGTTCAAATAAATTGAACAAGTTGATTATAGCACAAAGAAAATTTGCATTCAACTATAAATTTTTTTCCTTTATAAAATATTTTAGTAAAAAAATATCTAAATAATGTTAAAATAAAATAAGAGGTGAATGTATGGACTTTAATATTGAAGAACATGAAAATAGGAAAAAGGTAACCAAAAAAAGAAAGAATGACAAAAAGTTAGTATTTGCCTTTACCATTTTTCTGATATTATCGATTATCTTAATAGGAGTATACTTTTATTTAGCAAGAAATCAAAATGAAGCAAAAGAAGTTGAAAAAAAGACTCAGCCAGTTGTTAAAAAGAAAATTACGATAGTTGATGAAGATAGTAATGAAAGACCAATTGCTGTAATGATAGACAATAATATTGGAAATGAGAAACATGCTGGATTACAAGATTCATACTTAAATTATGAAATAATAGTTGAAGGTGGACTAACAAGAATAATGGCTATATTTAAGGATAAAGATGTAAGTCTAATAGGCCCAATTAGAAGTTCAAGGCATTATTTTTTGGATTATGCATTAGAAAGTGATGCAATATATACACATTATGGATGGAGTCCTTATGCTGAAAAAGATATTAAAAATTTAGGAGTAAATAATATTAATGGCTTAACAGATGAAA
>OMUM01000213.1 GCA_900314225.1 uncultured bacterium
ATTTTAATGCTACTCCAGTTGGTTATCGTTACCAAATATCATTTACTATTTTTGTAGATGGTAATTTATCAACTTTTGAAAGTCATGAAATTGCTAATAATTTGGAAAAAGAAATTATTAATAATTTTCCAGAAATATATTTAACTGTTATTCACGTAAATCCTATAGAAAATGGCAAAAAAAATATTAAGAAAAAATAAAATATGCTATAATCATAGTAGATTGGGAAAGTGATATTATGAATTTAGAAAAAGAGTTTGATAAAGAAGTTGAAAAAAAATTTGATATAAAGGCCAAAAGAATTAGTATTTTGGAAAACTATGGAGAAAATTTTAATAAAAATAATTATATTACTAATCCTGCAATTGGTCGTGATGAGCAGATAAAACAAATGATTTTGATACTTTTAACACCTGATAAATCAGCTATTTTAACTGGTAAACCGGGTGTTGGTAAAACTGCTATTGTTGAAGGACTAGCTTATCGAATTCAGAGAAATCTTGTTCCTGATATTTTAAAGGGTTATCAAGTTATTAAAATAAATACTGCAGCTTTGCTTGGTACTGATCCTGTAACTGGTGAATCTAAGGTTCAAACTTTAATCGATGAGTTAAAAAATAAGACAAAATTGATTTTATTTATTGATGAAATTCATACTTTAATGGGAACTAAGGGAGAAGCTTTAGACTTTGCTAATATGTTTAAGCCTGCTCTTGATAGAGGTGATATCAAGGTAATCGGAGCAACTACGACAGAGGAATATGAAAGATATATATTAAGAGATAAAGCTTTTGTTAGACGTTTTCAAAAAGTTGAGGTTCAAGAGCCAACTAGAGAAGAAAATATAAAGATACTTCTTGGAACTCTCCCAAAAATTGAATATAGAACTGGGGCAAAGATGATGTATTCTCCTTATATACAACAACGAATAATGGCATTTATTACTGATATTACTAGTGAATATAAAAGAATTTATGAAATAGGTTCTAGATATCCTGATGTTTCTTTGACTATTGTTCAACAAGCATTTTCTAATGCTTTATTCGAGAATAGACATGAAGTTAATATTATTGATTTTAAAAAGGCTATTATGAATAGTAAAAATATTTATCCTGATGTTATTAAAAAAAGTATGCCTGAATTTGATAAAATATTTCAAGAACAATTAGACGACTACACAATAAAAAACAAGACAATAAATTTGGAGAGACTAGCAGAAGAATAAAGAGGAGGTATGTATGCGTTGTAAAAAATGTGGAAAAAAATTAAGAGCAAATGAAATTTTTTGTTCATCATGTGGTTATTACAATGATCCTAGTGATAGTTCTAGCGAAGATTTATACAAAGAAAATAATAATGATTTTTCTTCTGAAGATGATCTTTTAAAAGATGATGATAGTTTTGACAACGATATTCAAATCCAAGCTACTAATTTTACTGATGGTAAGTCAACTAAAAAGAAAAATAAGTTTTTTGATTTTCAATATGATAGATTTTTAGAAGCTTATATAGGAGAAGATTATAAAATTGTTGTTAGAAAAAAAATAAATATCTATGCTTTTTTTCTTAATTGGATGTATTTTTTGTATAGAAAGTTATATATAATTGGAATAGTAGGATTAATAATAACTGGTATCGTTATAAAATTTTTTACAAACTATTTTATATATTATATTATTATTGTAATGGTTTTATCAGGTTTACTTTTTAATCCTATATATTTATTGGTTGCAAAGAAGAGAGTTCTCTATATAAAAAGAAAGTCTAAATATGACGACGATTTTTCAATTGAACAATTATGTACTAAATATGGTGGAGTAAATTTTGTTGTTACTTTAATTATATATGCTATTTTTTTGATAGTAATGTTTTTATCTATGTATGATGTTGTTTTCCCTCAAAAACATAATAAATTTTTTAAAGAAAATAGTGAGAATGAAGCAAATTGTTCATCAATGATAAGAAGAATATATTCTTTACGTAGTAATTTAAAAATTGATGGAGATGTAAAAGAGGGCGTTTGTAATATTTCAACTGGAACTAATAAAATTTATAATATTTATATTAAAGCTGAAAATAATAATGGTACTTATTATCTTTTCTATAAAACAAAGGAAAATTATTTGGAATTACAAGGTAATACTCAAAGTATTGCTGAGTTAGAACAAAAAGTAAGTGATAGGAATATAACTGCTGAAGAGGAATTATTTTTAAATAATTCAAAGAATATAGAATCTAAATATAAAAGTGCTAAAAGTATGGCTAAAACAGAGGATATGCTTATTAAAAAGAATAAAGCAACTAGTGAGAAATTGAATTATATTATTACTGAAAAAAATATAAAAAGATAAAAATAGAAATACATTTCTTTAAAATAAAGAAATGTATTTTTTATATTTTTAAATGTTATTAAACGTAGATTTATTCTATGCTTTTTTATTCTAGCTAACTTATTTATTTCTATGATTTTACTTTATAAAAATAAGATATTTTGTAAGTTGGTAGCAGTATATTATTTATTATTAGTTTCCTATAATGGAAAACTTGCGAAAAAAAGATATTTTAGTTATACTATACACAAGATAATTATAGGAAAGGTTGTAGTAATTATCTCATATTAATAATTTAATATGTAAGCGCCAGATCCTTGAATGGATGACGAGGTTAGTAGTTATCGAAATGTTCGGCGGGTGCTACTGCGGATAAAGGGTTCGTAAGATATATAGGAAAAAATAAAATCAATATTATAACAAAGTATATATCGTCCATTGTTTTTGTTATGGAGGAATATATGTGTGGAATTATAGGATATATTGGAAAGAAAAATCCTGTTGAATTTTTAATAGATGGTTTAAAGAAACTAGAATATAGAGGTTATGATTCAAGTGGCATTGCTATTAGGGATAAAAATAGTGTTCAATTGATAAAAAGTACTGGAAGAATAAAAAATCTTGAAAATAAAATTAATAATACAAAGGTTTTAGATGGAAATATTGGTATTGCTCATACAAGATGGGCTACACATGGTATGCCAACTGTTGCTAATGCTCATCCACATAAAGTTGGAAAAGTTACTTTAGTACATAATGGAATTATTGAAAATGCAGAAGAATTAAAAGCTAAATTAATAGAAGAAGGGCAGATATTCAAAAGTGATACTGATACAGAGGTTGCCTGTGCTGTAATTAATAAGTATTATACTGGTAATCCTATTTCTGCTATTACTAAAGCTACAGATATTTTAAAAGGTTCTTATGCTTTTGGAATAATTTTTGATGATCAAGACAAATTATATGCTGTTAGAAAGGATTCTCCTTTAATTGTTGGTATAGGTGATTGTGAAAATTATATAGCCTCAGATATTGCTGCGATAATTAATTATACTAATAAATATATGTTATTAAATGATAATGAAGTAATTGAATTAACTGATGATAATATAAAAATATATAAAAATAATAAAGAGATAAATAAAGAGGTTTCTACAGCTAATATAAGTGCAGAGGAAGCTGATAAAGGTGATTATAAGCATTATATGTTAAAAGAAATAATGGAGGAGCCTTTAGTACTTGCTAGAACTTTAAATAAATATATTAATGATATGTCTAAAATATATGATATTTCTGGTTATGAAGAAATTCATATTGTTGCTTGTGGTAGTGCTATGTATGCTGGATTGATTGGTAAAAATTTAATTGAAGAGAAAGCTAATATTAAATGTTTTGTAGAATGTGCGAGTGAATATCGTTATGAGAAAGTAATTTATGATCGAAAAACTTTAGTTATTTTGGTATCTCAGTCTGGTGAAACGGCTGATACAATTGCTGCAATGCGTAAAGCTAAAGAAAATGGTATTGATACATTGGCTATTGTTAATGTTAAGACTAGTACAATAGCAAGAGAGGCTGATAATGTTATATTTATTGAAGCTGGTCCAGAGATAGCTGTTGCTACTACAAAAGCATATTTATTACAAGTAGCTATTCTTTCATTAATAGCTTTAAAAGCAGCTGATAAAAAAGAATTAGAATCTGATTATGAAAAGATATTGAAAAGAGCCAAGAATTTACCAAAAAAATTAAAAACAATATTAGAGGAACATGATAAGTTTTTAGATGTTGCTAAAGATATTTATAAAAATCATGATGTTTTTTATATTGGTAGAGGAGTAGATTATGCTATGTGTCTTGAGGGTAGTTTAAAATTAAAAGAAGTGTCTTATACACATAGTGATGCTTATCAAGCTGGTGAATTAAAACATGGTACAATATCTTTAATTGAGAAAGATACTCCGGTTTTTGCTATTATAAGTGATGATAAAATAAAGGATAAAACAGAATCAAATGTTATAGAGGTTGCTTCTCGTGGAGCAAAAGTGTTTACTATAACTAATGATAAAAATATTAAGGATCATCATTTTAAATATGTAGTACCAAAAATAGATTATTATTTTCAGCCAATTCTTATAGTACCTCCTCTTCAATTAGTTGGTTATTATGTAGGAGACTTAAAAAAATTAGACATTGATAAGCCTAGAAATTTAGCTAAATCTGTAACTGTAGAGTAATGAACATTCATAAATATTCTTAATATAATAAGATGAAAGGAGAATATTTATGTATAATTATGCATATCCATATCCAATTTATACCAGTCAAGGTACAAATAATAATGATGGTACTAATGGTTGGTGGGCAATATTTATTGTTATTATAATTATCTTTTTCTTGTTTTGGGGTTTTGGTGGAAACAATAACAATAATAATTGCCATTAGAAAAAGTTATGAGTTTTTCATAACTTTTTCTTTATTTTTTTACTAAAACTTTATCACCAGTATTTAAATATTTGCCAGCTTCAATTGCCATATCATGTGGCATGTTAATACAGCCATGACTTCCATTACCATTAAGATAGTTAGATCCTCCAAATACGCTTCTCCATGAAGCATCATGTAATCCTTCTCCACCATTATATGGCATAAAAATATCTACTGCTACATCCCAAGTTTGTCCAGTAAGATGAGTATTATATCTTTTTTCATCTATATCAAATAATCCTTCATCGCTTGGTGTATATTTATCAGCTGACTCATTTCCACTAACTATAGGTGTATCAATAACTATTTCATTGTTATTATATAGTTTTAAATTTTGAGTTGATTTGTCTACTATCGCTACTGGCTGAGATAAAATTGTACAATATTCTTTAGGTATATAACCTATATTATTATCTATTTTAACAAAATAACTATTATCAGTTTCGCCATAGATTTCAATTGATTGTAATGGTTCTATTAATGTTTTTAAGTTAGCTAAGCTTTTATCATTATACAAATTACCTCCATTAGGTAAGTAACCTACATTTATTAAAGGAGAATTTATTTCATATTGATAATCAGGTCTAACATATTGATAACTTACATATCCGGTAGAATCTCCATAACTAATTTCATACCAACCATTTATTTCATCACTTATTTTAGGAACTGATTCGCCAAGACTAAGAACGCCTAAAATATTACTTGTTGTTGATGCTTGTTCTCTTATGTTTACATTATCTGTTGCAATTACAACTGGTACTATTTGGTAATCTGTATTTTTATTATCTTCATTTTTAATATTATTTTCTTGTTTGACTATTTGTTTATTTTTATAACTTGAAGTAATAGTATCTTGATTATTATTTGTTATACTTTGGTTTTTATTTAAGATGTATTTTGTTGTATCTTCATTATTATTAATTACTATGTCTTCTTCATTTAAGATATATTTTGATGTGTTTTTACTACTAATTGGTGTTTTGCTTTTTTCATTAACTGAACCAGTAGTTAGAATTATTCCAGTTGTTGTGAGTAAAAAAATTAATTTTTTCTTTAATTTTAGCTTCATAATATATACCTCCTCGTATAATAATTTTTGTAAGTGATTTATCATTGATATTTTGCTTACAAAAG